>VERS01000504.1 GCA_018882545.1 Mycobacterium sp. | reverse complement strand
GTACTGCGCCGTGAGTTCCTCATACATCCAGTCCGCCATCACCTGCGCGGTGGCGTCGTAGCCGAACAGGTAGTCCACGGTCGCGGCCATCTCGAAGGCGCCCTTGTAGCCGTGCCGGCGCATCGCGGCCATCCAGCGCGGGTTGACCACCCGCGACCGGAACACCCGGGCGGTCTCCTCGTTGAGGCTGCGGGTGCGCACCGCGTCCGGGCGGGTGTTGTCCCCGATGTAGGCAGCCGGTGCCTGCCCGGTGAGCGCGCGCACCGTGGCCACCATTCCGCCGTGGTACTGGAAGTAGTCGTCGGAGTCCGCGATGTCATGTTCCCGGCAGTCGGTGTTCTTGGCTGCGACCATGATTCGCCGGTACTGGCTGCGCATATCGTCGGCGGCAGGCCGGCCGTCCAGCCCACGCCCGTAGGCGAACCCGCCCCAGGCGGTGTAGACCTCGGCCAGATCGGCGTCGTCACGCCAGTTGCGGCTGTCGATCAACTGCAGCAGACCCGCGCCATAGGTACCCGGCTTGGATCCGAAAATTCTTGTGGTGGAGCGACGTTCGTCACCGTTGGCCGCAAGATCGGTCTGAACGTGGGCGCGCACGTAGTTCGCATCATCAGGCTCGTCGAGAGTCGCCACCATGCGGACTGCATCGTCGAGCATGACGACAACGTGTGGGAACGCGTCGCGGAAGAATCCCGAGATCCGCACGGTGACGTCGATGCGCGGTCGCCCGAGTTCGGCCAGTGGGATCACCGCAAGATCGACCACCCGGCGGGAAGCTTCGTCCCACACCGGCCGGACGCCAAGCAGCGCAAGGATTTCGGCGATGTCATCACCGGATGTCCGCATCGCCGAGGTGCCCCACGCCGAGATTCCCACCGACCGGGGCCACTGGCCATAGTCGGTCCGGTAGCGCTGCAGCAATGAGTCGGCCATTGCGACACCGGTCTCCCAGGCCAACCTGGAGGGCATGGCTTTCGGGTCCACCGAATAGAAGTTGCGTCCGGTCGGCAGAACGTTGACCAGACCGCGCAACGGCGACCCCGAGGGTCCGGCGGCGATATAGCGGCCGTCCAGTGCGGCGAGCACCTGACTGATCTCGCCCGCCGTTCCGGCCAGGCGCGGTACCACCTCCTGCGCAGCGAACCGCAGGATCCGGGCGATCGCGGGATCGTCGGTGAGCGCACCGGCTCGGTCGGCGTCCCACCCGCTGGCCTGCAGGGCTGCCAGCAGCTCGCGGGCCCGCAACTCGGCAGCGTCGACGCTCGTCCGCTCATCGCTGCCATCCTCGGCCAGGCCGAGCGCCTGGCGCAGACCGGGCAGATGCTGCTCACCGGCGAACAACTGTCGGGCCCGCAGGATCGCCAGCACCAGGTCCAGTTCGGACTCCCCGACCGGTGCGGCCCCCAGGATATGCAGGCCATCGCGGATCTGGACGTCCTTGATCTCGCACAGCCAGCCGTCGACACCCATCAACATCGCGTCGAAGTGGTCGTCCTCGGGGCGCTGGGCCAGACCGAGATCGTGATCCATCTTCGCGGCGCGCATGAGGGTCCAGATCTGTTGGCGGACCGCCGGCAGCTTCGCCGGATCCAGGGTTGCCACATTGGCGTGTTCGTCGAGCAACTGCTCCAACCGCGCGATGTCGCCGTAGGTCTCGGCCCGGGCCATCGGGGGGATCAGATGGTCGACGAGAATGGCGTGCGCCCGCCGTTTGGCCTGGGTGCCCTCCCCCGGGTCGTTGACCAGAAACGGGTAGATCAGCGGCAGATCACCGAGGGCGGCGTCGGGCGCGCAGTCCGCGGACATCCCCAGTGTTTTCCCGGGCAGCCACTCCAGGTTGCCGTGCTTGCCGAGGTGGATGGCGGCGTGGGCGCCGAACTCGTGCCGCAGCCACAGGTAGGTGGCCAGGTAGTGGTGGCTGGGGGGCAGGTCCGGGTCGTGGTAGATCGCGACCGGGTTCGCCCCGAACCCGCGGGGCGGCTGGACAACGATCACCAGGTTGCCGGATCGCATTGCGGCCACCACGATTTCGCCGTCCGGATCGGTGCTGTGGTCGACGAACAACTCCCCCGGCGCCGGGCCCCAGTGCGCAGTCACTGCGTCGGCGAGTTCGGGAGGCAGTGCCGCAAACCATTCCCGGTAGCGCGCCGCCGGGATGCGGATCGGGTTACCGGCAAGTTGGCCGTCGGTGAGCCAGTCCGGGTCCTGGCCGCCACGCTCGATCAACGCATGCATGAGGGCGTCCCCATCGCCCGAGGCGACGATCCGGGCCAGGTCCCCGGTCTCCTCGCCGATGTCATAACCGTTGTCCCGCAGAGCTTTCAGCAGTGCGATGGCGCTGGCCGGGGTATCCAATCCGACCGCATTGCCGATTCGGGAGTGTTTGGTGGGATAGGCCGAGAACACCAGCGCTAGACGTTTGCGGCCGGGCGGCACCCGGCGCAGTCGCGCGTGATTGACCGCAAGGCCGGCCACCCTGGTGCACCGCTCCGGGTCGGGGACGTAGGAAATCAGTCCGTCTGCGTCGATCTCCTTGAACGAGAACGGGACGGTGATGATGCGGCCGTCGAACTCCGGTACGGCCACCTGGGTGGCGACGTCCAGCGGGCTCAGGCCGTCGTCGTTGGCCGACCAACGCGCCCGGGAACTGGTCAGGCAAAGGCCTTGTAGGATCGGAATATCCAGGGCAGCAAGGTGTTTGACGTCCCAACCGTCGTCATCTCCACCAGCGCCGGCGGCCGCCGGGGTGGCCCCGCCAGCGGCCAGCACGGTAACCACCATGGCGTCGGCGCCGGCCAGCAGTTCCAGGAGTT
>VERS01000503.1 GCA_018882545.1 Mycobacterium sp. | reverse complement strand
TCATCGTCACCAACCTCGATGCCGTCGAGTTCCGCGTCGCCGTGGCACCCATCGACGCACCCGGGCGGTGGAGCGAGGTCATCGCCGAAGATCCGTCGGTGCGCATTCACCGGGTGGATGCCTTCGCCTCTGGGCTGGCCGTCTCGGCCCGCCGTGACGGCGTGGGCGTGGTGATGGTCCGGCCCTACGGCGCCGAGCCGTTCGAGATCCGACCGGCCGTCCCCGGTGGTCTGGTTCGCCTGGGCCGCAACGAGAACTTCGACACCGACGCTCTCACCGTCGTCGAGCAGTCGTTCATCGCCCCGACTTGCCACGACGATGTCGACATCGCAACGGGTTCCCGGGTCACGCGGCATATCGAGGACGTCGTCGGGGTGGACGCCGACTGCTACGTCCAGGACCGTCTGCTGGCCCGAGCGGCCGACGGCACGCAGGTGCCGGTCGTGGTGGTGCGGCACCGCGCGGTCGAGCTGGACGGCAGCGCGCCGCTGTTCCTGTACGGCTACGGATCCTATGAGGCCTGCCTGGACCCCGACTTCGGCTACGACTGGTGGCGCACCCTGCCGTCGCTGCTCGACCGCGGCGTGGTCTGTGCCTTCGGCCAGCCGCGCGGCGGCGGGGAACTGGGCCGGCGGTGGTGGCTCGACGGACGGTTGCGAGCCAAACCCAACACCTTCGATGACCAGGCCGCGGTGGCCGACTTCCTGGCCGACGGTCTGGTCGACGGCAGCCGGATGGTGACCCGGGGCTTGTCCGCCGGCGGGCTGCTGGCGGCGGCATTGTATTCCCAACGGCCCGAGCGCTTCGCTGGAGTGGTGGCCGAGGTGCCCTTCGTCGATGTGATCACCACGATGTCGAATCCCCAACTGCCTCTTACCATCCCGGAGTGGGACGAATGGGGCAACCCCGCCGATCCGGACGACCGGGCGGTCCTGCGGTCCTACTGTCCGGTCGACAACCCACCGCCGGCCGATGCCCGGCCGGCGCTGCTGGTCACCGGAGCGCTGCACGACACCCGGGTACTCATCCGCGAACCGGCGAAGTGGGTCGCCGCACTGCGGGCCGGTGACCCCGATCGAGGTGCCGGGGTCGACCCGGCCGATCCGGTGTCCCGGCGCACGGTTCTATTCCGGGCCGAGACCGGTTCGGGTGCGCACGCCGGGCCGGTGGGCCGATTCTCCCAACTCGAATACGAGGCGGAGATCTACGCCTGGGTGCTCGGCTGCACCGGCACGGTGACAGGTCGCCCAACGGTCACCCGCGCAGATACGAGGTGTCGTTGACCAGCCGGACCGAGGCCCCGTCGTCGGGGTAGAACTCGGCGATGCTCAGCGAGGCCAGGTCCAGGTGCAGGCGGTGCAGCACCGACGGCCCGGCACCCAGGGCCAACCGCAGCAGCGTCTTGATCGGGGTCACATGCGACACCACCAGCACGGTCGCCTCCCCGTGCTCGGCGATCAGCCGGTCGCGGACCCGCCGAACCCGCTCTGTCACCTCATCGAAGCTCTCCCCGCCGGGGGGCTGCAGGCTGGTGTCGCGCAGCCACCTGCGATGCACGTCGGGGTGGCGCTCGGCGGCCTCACCGAAGGTCAGGCCCTCCCACTGACCGAAATCGGTCTCGATCAGATCGTCGTCGACGACCACCGCGACCCCGAGCGCGGTGGCGGCGGCCTGGGCGGTGTCGCGGGCCCGGCTCAGCGGCGAACTGACCACCGCGGCGATCCCTCCCTTGCCGGCCAGATAGCGTGCGGCGTCGGCCGCTTGGCGCCGGCCCACATCGGTCAACTCGGGGTTGCCCCGGCCCGAGTAGCGGCGCTGGCGGGACAATTCGGTCTGCCCGTGCCGCAGCAGCAGCAGTCGGGTGGGTCCGCCGCGGTTGCCGGTCCATGCCGACGGCGGGACGGCCACCGCCGAGGGCGGCGGGTCGGCAGCGCGCTGCAGGACCGGTGGTGCCGCGCTTTCACCGGCCGGGGTGCCGACCGGGGCGGCGTCCATCGCCTCATTGGCCAACCGGTCGGCGTGGCTGTTCTGCTCCCGCGGAATCCAGGAGAACCGGACGGCGGTAAAAGTGGAGGCCAGCGCCCGGGCCTGCTGATGAAGTTCGGCCAGCCCGGGGTGTTTGACCTTCCAGCGGCCGGACATCTGTTCGACGATCAGTTTCGAGTCCATCCGCACATCCACCTCGTCGGCGCCGATCCGGCGGGCCTCCTCCAGACCGGCGATCAAGGCGCGGTACTCAGCGACGTTGTTGGTGGTGACCCCGATCGGTTGACAATGCTCGGCCAGCACGGTGGCGTGGTCGTCGGCCCAGACCACACAACCGAAACCGGCCGGACCCGGGTTGCCCCGCGAGCCGCCGTCGGCTTCGACGATGACCTTCACAGGAAGACGTTCACGGCGTCGTCAATCCTTGAACCGCAGCAGGATTGCCCCGCACTCCTCGCAGCGCAGCACCTCGTCGTCGGCCGCCGCCGAGATCCGGGCCAACTCACCGCGGTCGAGTTCGATGCGGCACGCACCGCAGCGGCCGCCGGTCAACCGGCCGGCCCCGATGCCTGATGCGGTGCGCTGGCGCTCGTACAGCTTGAGCAGCTCGCCGTCGAGGCCCTCGGCCACCTCCGCGCGGCGAGCCTCGGTGTCGGTGCGACTCTGCTCCACCTCGCCGAGCACCGCATCGCGCTGCCGGCTCGCCGCCTCCAGGTCGGCCGTCACCGCGTCCAGAGCGGCCTGCTCGCCGGCCTGCTCGGCGGCGAGTTGTTCGCGACGTTCCATCACCTCCAGCAGCGAGTCCTCCAGGTTCGCCTGGCGGCGCTCCAGGG
>VERS01000502.1 GCA_018882545.1 Mycobacterium sp. | reverse complement strand
GGTGTTGGCCGAGCGGCACCGCCGGGAACTCCACCGGCTGCAGCCCGCACCGCCCGCGGGGCCGCTGCCGCCGCCGCCCGCCAGCCCGTTCCGGCCCGGTCCGCCCGGCGGCGGGTTCGCGCCGCCGGGCTGACGGTTCAGCTGCTGATCCAGTTGCCGTGAAATCCGTAGGGCACCCGCCGCGGCAGCCGGATCCGGGCGACCGGTTCGGCCGCCAGGTCAGCCGCATCGAGGATGACCAGTTCGCTGCTGTCGTGCGCCGGGTCGAAGACGAAGGTCAGATACCAGCCGTTGCTCTCATCGGCCGGTCCGTTCGGGGATGGGACGAACACCGCTTCCCCCGGACCCCCGGGGGTCTCCTCGGTGCCGAACCGGTGTTCGGTCGAGGAGCCGGTGTTCAGGTCGTAGCGCACCAGTGCCGCATCGCTCACCGACACCGCGTAGGTGGCGGCCATACCGGCCAGCCGGTCGTCGATCCGCGGGAACTCCACCGCCCGGTCATCGAGTTGGCGCTCGGTCACCGTCCCGTCCTGCAGGTTCAGTGTCCACTCCCAGAGCACTGCGCTGGCGCCGAACCCGCCGTCGTTGCGCCACAACTCCGGATACCGGACGCCTTGCACCCGAACGGAACCGTCCGGGGTGTCATAGGCATTGGCGACGTGGAAGACGTAGCACGGGTCGACGTCAAACCAGCGCACCTCACCGAACGGGTCGTCACGGCGCAGCACCCCGAACCGGGCCCCGTAGTCGTCGTCCCAGCGGAAGGGCATATCACCTTTGCCGCTGAGGATGACGTCGAGCTTGAAGACGACCGGAAGGTCCATGAACACCACGTGCCCGGCCGACATCGCGAAGTCGTGCATCATCGTCAGCGCCGGCACCTCGATGGGCCGGTTGACGGTCAGCACCCCGTCGGCATCGACGCGGTGGTAGCTGACGTGCGGCGCAAAGAGGTTGCCGTAGCCGAAGAAGTGCAACTCCCCGGTGGTGGGGCAGATCTTGGGGTGCGCGGTCATCGAGTCGTTGAGTCTGCCGTCGAAGTCGTAGCAGCCGACGGTCTCCAGATCGTTGGTGATCTGGTAGGGCAGGGAGGACTCCACCAGTGCCAGCGTCTTCCCGGCGTGATTGACGATGTGGGTATTGGCCACCGACGACCGCAGGTTGCGCGTTCCGTCGGGGTTGTAGACACCGAAGGGATGCTCGAAGCTTTCGGTGCGCACCCAGCGGTTGCGGTACCACTTCGCCGCACCGCCCTCGATCCGCACCCCGTGGATCATTCCGTCGCCGACAAACCAGTGACCGGTGGCCGAGCGCGGATTGGAACCGTTGCGCAGATACCAGCCGTCCAACTCCGGCGGGATGGCGCCCTCGACCGGGAGGTCGTACTCAGTGAGTTCGTCGGGGACGGGAGCGTAGTTGCCCCGCATGTGGAACGGGCGGTCCGATTCGTCCCCCACGCGGTCGTCGAGGGGCAGGTTGGCCGAGTCAGCGGCGGTCTGGGTCATGACAGACCACTGTTCCAGCTAGACCTCCACCCAGTCCAGAGTCCGCTCGACTGCCTTCTTCCAGCCAGCATAGCCTTTCGCCCGCTGCTCGGCGGTCCACTTCGGCGACCACCGGCGGTCCTCCTGCCAGTTGGCGCGCAGATCCTCGGGATCGGACCAGTAGCCGACCGCCAGGCCCGCGGCGTACGCCGCTCCCAACGCGGTGGTCTCGGGAACCTTCGGACGCACCACGTCGACACCGAGAACATTGGCCTGGATCTGCATGCACAACTCGTTGAGCGTGACGCCGCCGTCGACCTTGAGCACCTCCAGTTTGACGCCGGAATCGGCGGCCATGGCGTCCACCACATCGCGGCTCTGGTAGCAGATCGCCTCCAACGTGGCTCGTGCGATGTGCGCGTTGGAGTTGAACCGGGACAGCCCGACGATCACGCCGCGGGCGTCGGAGCGCCAATAGGGCGCGAACAGTCCGGAGAACGCCGGAACGAAGTACACGCCGCCGTTGTCCTCGACCTGTGAGGCGAGCGCCTCGCTGTCGGCCGCCCCGCTGATGATCCCGAGCTGGTCGCGCAGCCACTGGACGGCTGATCCGGTGACTGCTATCGAACCCTCGAGCGCGTAGACGGGTTTGGCGTCTCCGAACTGGTAGCAGACGGTGGTCAGCAGACCGTTCTGGCTTCGGACGATCTTCTCGCCGGTATTGAGCAGCAGGAAGTTGCCCGTCCCGTAGGTGTTCTTCGCCTCGCCCGGTTTGAGACACACCTGACCCACCATCGCCGCCTGCTGATCGCCGAGGCTGGCGGTCACCGGAACCTCTCCCCGCATGGGGCCGTCTAGTGTGGTGGTTCCGTACGGCGTCGGCGACGAGGACGGCCGGATCGTCGGCAGCATCTGGCGTGGAATCCGGAAGAAGGACAGTAGTTCCTCGTCCCAGTCGAGGGTCTCCAGATTCATCAGCATGGTGCGACTGGCGTTCGTCGGATCGGTGACGTGCACGCCCCCGTTGGGTCCGCCAGTCATGTTCCACAACACCCACACGTCAGGGGTGCCGAACAACGCGTCACCCTTCTCGGCGTCGGCACGCACACCATCGACGTTCTCCAGGATCCACTGCAGCTTGCCGCCGGAGAAGTAGGTGGCCGGCGGCAGGCCGGCCTTGCGCCGGATCACATCGCCGCGGCCGTCGCGGTCCAGGGCTGCGGCGATCTGATCGGTGCGGGTGTCCTGCCAGACGATCGCGTTGTAGTACGGCTGGCCGGTCTTGCGGTTCCACACGATGGTGGTCTCGCGCTGATTGGTGATACCGAGCGCGACGA
>VERS01000501.1 GCA_018882545.1 Mycobacterium sp. | reverse complement strand
GGCTCACCGAATACAGCCTGTCGGTGGACAACCTGTTCATCTTCATCATCATCATGGCCAGCTTCAAGGTGCCCAAGATCTACCAGCAGCAGGCGCTGATGGTGGGTATCGTGCTGGCGCTGGTGTTCCGCGGAGTCTTCATCGCCCTGGGTGCCGTTGCGATCAACCAGTTCTCGTGGATCTTCTACTTTTTCGGCGCGTTCCTGGTCTTCACTGCCGTCAAGCTGGCCCGGGACACCGACCACAGCGACGACGGCGACAACGCGGTGGTCCGTTTCGCCAGGACCTATCTGAACACCACCCCCACCTGGCATGGCCTCAAGCTCTACGTCAAGCACGGCGGCAAGCGGTTGATGACACCGATGTTCTTGGTGATCCTGGCGCTCGCGACGACCGATTTGCTGTTCGCGATGGACTCCATCCCCGCCATCTACGGCCTGACCAGTGAGCCCTACCTGGTGTTCACCGCCAACGTGTTCGCGCTGATGGGTCTGCGGCAGCTGTATTTTCTGCTGGGGGATCTGCTCAACCGGCTGGTCTACCTCTCCCAGGGGCTGGCGTTCATCCTGTTCTTCATCGGCGTCAAACTGCTGCTGCATGCGCTGCACGAGAACGAGGTGCCGTTCGTCAACGGTGGCAACCCGGTCAACGTGCCCGAGATACCGACCCTGCTCAGCCTGGCGGTGATCGTGTTCACCCTGCTGGTGACGATGATCGCCAGCCTGATCAAATCCCGGGTCAGCGACACGCGCTGACCGCTGTCCGGCCCAGCTGTCCTGGCCGGCTGTTCCGGGCCGGTTGTTCCGGGCCGATTGTCAGGCCCAGTTGTCGTAACCGCCTTCCGGCCCCAGCATGCGCTCGAGCCGGACGCGGTTGATCCTGGCGATCTCGTTGCGCACAACCTTGCGCTCGGTCTCGGTGTCGTTGTGCATCCGGTCGACGATGGCGGCGACCACCGACTGCACCGCGCACCCGGCCGGGACGTGCAGGACGAAGCCGAAACCGAACTTCTCGGCGTATCCATCGGCCGAGCTGTAAAGAAGTTGCATCACGCCGGGCCGGTCGTCCCACACCGCGCATTGTTCGGCGTGGGACCGCACGCTGCCCGGCCGCCGGCCGATCCGCGGGTAGGCCTGCAGAATGTCGTCGATCGAGGTCTCCGACAGGGCGAACAGCAGTGCGTCGGCCTTGCGGAACAACGCGTCGTGGTCGGCGTAGGGTCTGCCCCTGGCCAGATCACCGGCCATCGGCACGCTGTTGCAGCACTCGAAGAGCGCATGCACGGCACGGCGAGTCGGTAGCTGGTTGAAGGCGGCAAGCCCGATGCCCTGGTGCATCAACACATCTCTGATGATCGGGAACTCAAAGCACGTCCGGGTAACCGCGCGTTACGGCCAGGAAAACTTTGCCCCGCACATCTGACTTCGGCGGTGCCGAAGTCTCAGCGCGCCGGTTCGGCAGCCAGGCGGCGTTCTGCATCCACCAGAAGTGACGATCCCGCCGCCCGGCTGACGGGTAGGGCCAGGCCACGCCGGATCGCGTCCGGCACCGTCTCCCGGTTTTTGGCGTCCACGAAGAAGAACGTCGCCTCGGGATCCTCGGCGACGGTTCCGATGTCGGCAAGCCACTGCGGGGACATCTCAAGACGATCGCCGCGGCGCGTGCCGAGGAAATCCGAGTTGTGATCCTCCCGGACATAGGCGCTCGCGCCATCGAGCGCGTAGTGCTGATAGCCGTTGCGGCGCTTGGAAAGCTGCTCCTGCCCGCGGCTGGAGACGATGACGTAGAGGCCTGTCACGCTCTCCCCATGCTGGTCGACCCGGCTCAGTGGTCCCCGTGGCCCTCGGTGGCGAACCGTTGCCAGGAGCGCTCCACCTCCGCCTCGGCCTCGGCGCGTCCGACATAGTTCGCGGCCTCGACGTACTTGCCGGGTTCGAGATCCTTGTAGTGCACGAAAAAGTGCTTGATCGCCTCGAGTTCGAATTCCGGGACGTCGGCGAGGTCGTTGATGTGGTCCCAGCGGGGGTCACCGGCCGGCACGCAGATCACCTTGTCGTCTCCGCCGGCGTCGTCGACCATCTTGAACATCGCGACCGGCCGCGCCTCGACGATGACCCCCGGATGTACCGACTCCGGCAGCAGGACCAGGGCGTCGAGGGGGTCACCGTCCTCGCCGAGGGTGTCCTCGATATAGCCGTAGTCGGCGGGGTAACCCATCGGGGTGTAGAGGTAGCGGTCCAGCCGCAGGCGACCGGTCTTGTGGTCGACTTCGTACTTGTTGCGCTGGCCTTTCGGGATCTCGATCGTGACGTCGAACTGCACCGCGCGACTCCTTCTGCCGTCCGGTCGCCGCCCTCGTCGGGGCGACCGGGAAACACCCTAACCAGGGATTCGCATCAGCACGGCCTCGTTGGGCACAATAAGACCTGACACCAGAGGAGAGGTCATGCTTCGCACACCCCGGCGCGGTAACCACGTGTTACTTGCCGCTGCCGTGATTGCGCTGGTCGCGATGGTGGTGGCGGCCGCCGCCCTGCTGACCTCCGGCGGCCGGAGTAACGCCTCGGTGCCGGCGCCCAGGCCGCCGGCTGCCTCCAAACCCGCGCTGATCCCGGTCTCCGATTCCGCCGGCATGCCCTCCACCGCCGGGATGACCGCGGCTCTGGCCGCCGCCGCGGCCAACCCGAACCTGGGTAACCTGACCGGCCGCATCAGCGATGCCGTGACCGGCACCCAGATCTGGGAACAGCGCTCCGGCACGCCCATGCAACCGGCGTCGACCAATAAGATCCTGACCGCCGCCGCGGCCCTGCTGACCCTGGACC
>VERS01000500.1 GCA_018882545.1 Mycobacterium sp. | reverse complement strand
CCCGGCATCGTCGATTGCGATCGAGTTCCTCCCGGACGGGACGTTGAGCGTGGTCGACAACCCCACCGGCGTCGGCACGAACGCCCCGTACCTCGACTGGCATCTGCTCAACTTGCGCAACTACATCGGCTTCGACGCCTTCTCGCCCGACGCGGGGCCGATCGACGGGGTCACCGTGGCCCCGTTCGGTCAGGGCCAGGGTCTGAACATGCTCCCGGGCGGCTACACACCGCCGGATCGCTTCGTCCGTGCGGCCGTCCTCGTGCAGCTGTCGAGCCGACCGAAGACGGGGGTGGAGGCCGAGCAGACGATGGGCCATCTGCTCAACACCTTTGACATCGTCCGGGGCACGGTCCTCGAGCACATGGGCGGCAGGACCGTGAGCGAGGAGACCACCTACGATGCGATCTTCAACCTCACAGCCCTCCGCTTCGCCTATCGCACGGTCAGCGATCCGGCCTGGTATGCGATCGATCTCAGCGCAGTCGACTTCGCCAGGCCGGCCCGGACGCAGGCGATGTCGTTCTCTGGAGGGTTCACCAACATCTCCCTGTGACGTCCTGACAAGGTAAGACGGAGCCGCGCCAATGATCCCGCTGGCGACACCCGGCGGAAGTGCCGGGGCTCCCGGCGATCCATCTTGCGGAAGGCGTCATGAGCAAAACCGCGAAGCAGCCTGATTGGCAGGGCAGATCACCGTCTCGATCACGAAGTTGCACCGGGATGCACCCCCGAACGGCACCAGGCGCTTTTGGGGTTAACGAAGTGCGGTCGGCGGCTGCCGGAAACCCGGATGAGCATTTTGTAAAATAGGCATTAGGTCTGAGTTTTGAGGGGCAGGCTGGCCTTGGCGCGGCAACCCCCCGCGCCGCTTTCGATGGACCGCCGGGTCGGAGCAGTAAGGAGTCGTGCCCTGTGAGAGCTGCTGTCCGATTGGAAGTCGCCGTCCTCTCCGTGCTGCTGCTCGTGTTGGGGCTGGTGAGTTGCCAGTCCCGCCGCTCGGATGAGGTACACCTCCATCCGGCCTATGCCGAACCTGTCGTGCTGTCCAGCCGCGACGGGGTGCTCGATGTAACGCTGAACGCCCACCAGGACAGCATCGCGTTGAACACCGTCGCCAATCCGGTGGCCAATGCACTGGTGTTCGGCTACCGCCTCAATCGGGGCGAGGCCTCCGACGGGCGTACCCAGAACGCCAGCAACTACCCGGGACCGACCTTGCACGTCCAACCCGGTGACCGGCTGGTGATCCGGATGGAGAACAACCTTCAGGGACTGACCATCCGGGACTTCCTCAATCCGGCGACCATCCCTGCGGGCCAACCGATCCCGGAATACCCGGCCGCCCAGGAGTCCTCACCGATCAACCTGCACACCCACGGTCTGCACGTCAGCCCGAAGGGCAACGCCGACAACGTCCTGCTGGACATCCCGGCCGGAGCCGCCAACGTCTACACCTACCAGATCCCCGAGGACCACCCGCATGGCCTGTACTGGTACCACCCGCACCGACACATGGAGACCGACAGCCACGTCGACTCCGGGCTCGCGGGGATGCTTGTCGTCGGCCGGGCCGACGGGAATCTGCCCCTGGTGACCGAGCACCAGCTTCCGGTCCGGACGATGGCGCTGCAGAACAACTTCGTCTTCAACCGGTCAGGTGGCGGGAATACCCTCAACCGGGCGGACTGGCCACAGTACGGAAGCACTCTCGTCCCGCCCGAGGGCAACGAATTGAGGGACGGCACCTACCGGCCGTCGCTGGCGCCGGTGAACTTCGCCGGTTCCCCGGTCGGAACAACCTTTGCGACAAGCTGGTTCGCCGGCCCGCTGTCCCCCAAAGACAAACGGGGAAACTTCCAGATCGTTCCGCAGAATCTGCAGACCTTCACCTCCGACAGTGACCCGAGCGCGAACCAGTCGGTGAACCGGGAACTGCCGGACAGTCAGCGCGACGTTCAATTCACCGTCAACGGACAGTTTCAGCCGTCGATCGCGGCCCGTCCCGGCCAGACCGAGATCTGGGTGCTGGCCAACGTCACCTCGCATGCGTTCATGAACGTGGCGGTCCGCCAGACCGCGACCGGAAAGCTGACCCCGCTGCGGATCGTCGGGGTCGACGGTGACCCCACGCCGGCGGTGATCGTTCCGACCGCCAACGACGGGACCACCCTGCTGATCCCACCCGCCCAGCGGTACGCGATCGCGGTCACCATGCCCGCCGAGGGCGGACTGCAACTGGAAATGCCGCCCGTGCAGGGCAGCGAGGCCCGCTACACCCAACCGATCACGCTGCCCGGGATCAAATACACCGCCAACGGGACCGACCATCCCGGTGCGGTCCTGGGCACCATCTCGATGGACCTGGCGGACATCAGCTGGAACGACGGCTTCCTGACCTTCCCGACACAGAAATTGCTGAGCGTCGACCCGGCCGAGGGCACGGCCACGCCGGTGGCATTCGAACCGGGCCAGAAACTGGGCGGCAGCGGCGATTTCGTGGATACCGCCACGATGCCGGTCGCGGTGAACCGGAAGTTCACGATCACCGGTGCGTTCAGCAACGCGTCCGCCAACGACCAGTACAAGCGCTCCTTCTTCTACAACTTCAACGACTACACCTGGCCCAACGGTCCCCTCATTCAGCCGCGCCTGGGCAGCGTCGAGCAGTGGGAGTTCATCTCCGCCCACCACGACCAGCATCCGACGCACATACACGTCAACGACTTTCAGGTAATGAAGACCGTCAACCCGGTCCAGGGCATCACAACCGGGGTGCAGGCCTGGGAACAGGACCCCTCCCAGATCCCCGGACTGCTACCCGC
>VERS01000499.1 GCA_018882545.1 Mycobacterium sp. | reverse complement strand
CGCCGAAGAGGATGCCGCCCTTGCCGCCGTTACCGCCGCGGCCCTCGTTGACGGCGTCGATTCCGCGGCCGCCGATGCCGCCGGTGCCGAACAGGCCGGCGTTGCCGCCGTTGCCGCCGTTGAAGCCGTTGCCGCCGCTGCCCCAGAGCAGCCCGGCGTTGCCACCGTTGCAGGCCTGGGCGGTGGTGCAGGTCTCGGCGGTGAAACTGAACCCGGTGCCGCCGAGCAGACCGGCGTTGGGGTTGTCGGCGGTGCCGTCGCCGAACAGCCGGAAGTCACCGACCGCCGGGGCTTTGGCGGCAGCCTTGGCGCCGGCTTTGCCGACGGCCTTGCCGGCCGGCGGAGCCGCCGGAGCCGCCGCCGGGACTGGAGCCACCGACACCGCCGCCGGCGGTGCCGAAGTCGTCGCAGCCGGGGCCGGGACTGGGTCGCGCCGCTTGGGGGCACCGACCTCGCCGCGGGCCGCCGCCGCCGCCGTCCAGGCGATGGGCGCACCCACGGGAGCGGTGCCGCCTCCACCGGCGGCCTGCCCGGTATCGGCCGGCGGCGTGCTGTCCACCCGGGGCACGGGCGCGGTGATGACCGGTACCTCCGGCGCGGCACTGGGCACGACGTCGGACAGATCGATGTCCGGCGCCGCAGCGGCGGCGCGCGGGGCGCGATTGGACCCCGGCCCGGCTACGGGGTTGGGGTCGGCCGCGGTTGCGGCTCCCCGGCCACGGGCCCGCGGCGCGGACCGCGCCTCGGGGCGGCCGGTCCCAGCGGAAGCGCTGGACTCATTCGATCCCGCGGTAGCGCCGGCCGAACCGGTGGTGTCCGCGAAGGCGGCCGGCATCGACGCGATACCGGCGCCCACCCCGAGGGCGACCGCTAGGGCTCCGACCCGCCCGACGTAGCGGGCGTAGCCGGAGTGGCGACCATGGCGGGTGGGGTCTGCTGAATGCATCGCTGCTACCTCGGAAATCCTTGCCACGAGATCTGACCCCGCGGGCGGTCGCAGAAGTATGCGCCAGCAAATGATCGGTTGTCTGGCGTTTGCGCGGAATCACGGATGTTTTATTCCGGCAACCCAGAACGGCGCGGTGGCGAACGGACCGCAGGGTCAGCCGGCGGCGCGGCCGCGGCCGGCTGAGACGGGTGGCCGAGACGAGCCGTCCGGGTCGGCCGACGACGCTCCCCGGCGCTGATCGGCGTCGCCGGCCCGGGTGGTGCGCGCAGCGGATACCGGAGTCTGCGCCGCAGCCTCCTCGGCCAGTGCCGCGTCCAGGGCTCCAGCATCGATGTCGGCCACATCAGTGGCGGCCGGAGCCGATTCAGCCGTGGCCGCCTGCGGCTCGACTTCCGGAATCGAAACAACAGGTGCGACTGGACTCTCCTGCACCGCAACCGAATTCACCTGCGGGGCCACCGACGCAGCCGAGGCTGCCGGGGCCACCGACTTGACCGCCGCCGGCGGGGTTACCTCCGGCGGATTGGCCGGCACGAGGATGCCCCAGAACGGTTTGGCCAGCTGCGCCTGAATGCCGCCCAGAAGGGCGTTGAACACATCGCCTGGCACCGCCGCCCGCTCCTCCGGGGTCAGCGGGTCCACCGACCCGAAGGGGGTGGGGGTGCCCGACTTGGTGAATGTCCGGGTGTAGGTGGCCACACCGGTGTCGGGATCGCGATTCACCACCACGTCGTCGTAGGCGATGTTGACAAGAATCTTCAGCGCCGGTTCCAGCGCATCGGCAAACGGGTTGCCCAGCAGGTACGGGCTGTTGAGAGCACCCAGCGCCGCATTGATGGCCAGCCCGGGCAGCCGGGTCGGGGCCAGCAGCGGCAACTGGTTCGGGACGATCGTTGCGTAGTAGGCCTTGCCGACACCGCCCCAGAACGAATCCGGCAGGGTTCCGAGGATCGGGATCGGCATCTTCAGCAGACCGGCCAGGTTCAACGCGATGTCGTCGATCTTGGCGGTTGCGCCGGTGGAATCCGTCAGAACGAACCCCTCGAGACCGCCGGTGACCAGATTCAGCGGCAGGAACGCCGACAGCGAGTTGGCGATCGCAGTCAGGTTGAACACCTCGGGGAAGTCGGCCATCGGGTCATAGGCCCAGGTGGCGTCGACGGTGGTGGTGTTGAGCTGGATCGACCCGTCCGTCGAGGTGTACTTTCCGGCCGCGGGCATATCCGGATTGACGCCGAGCGCCTTGGCGATGTCCGGGAATCGGCTGTACAGCCCGCCGTTGGGCCGCAGCGGATTCTGCAGCAACGCCAGCCCCTGAGCGGTCACCGTGGGCTTCGCCGCGGTGGAGCCGGGTGCCGCCACGAACGGGATGAAGCCGGCCGGAGTCTGGCCGGTGGTCACCGATTGAAGCTGGGCCCGGTAGGCCTGGGCCAGGTTGCCCGTCGCCTCACTGGTGCCCAGTATCAGGGCGTAGCGGCAGGCCGTGGCCGCGCTGTTGTTGGCGCAGGATACCGGGGCCGGGATGTTGGCGAGCGTGTCGTAGAGCACCGAAGTGCTCGCGTACTGGCTGCTGTTGTTGTCGGCGATGTAATTCAGCAGCAGGGTGAGGGTGATCTCGGCCGGAATCAGCCCGATCGAACCGCCGTCCAGGACGGTGTTGACGTTGACTTTGATGCTCTGCGGCGGCCCGGAGTTGTAGAGGCCCGCGATGCTGGTGCCCGGGAGGGCATTACCCAGCGCGTTGATGATCCCGGCGATCGTCCCCGCGGTGTAGGTGGGGCTCCAGGTGATGTCGACGGGGCGGGCGTTCGCCGACGGCGCTCCCGCCACCGACAGGGCCATGGCAGCGGCCGCAGCGCCCGCAACCGCCGAGTTCCTGGCCC
>VERS01000498.1 GCA_018882545.1 Mycobacterium sp. | reverse complement strand
GAGTGCGACGGTGCCCCCGGTGCCCCCGGTGCCCCCGGTGCCCCCGGTGCCCCCGATGGAACCGACACCCGCAGCGCCGCTCAGCGCACCCACGACGCCTTGAAGGCCGTGTGCCGGGCGATGCTGGCCTCCGGACAGCTGGGGCAGCACAACGGACTGCCGGTCACCATTGTGGCAACCGCGACGCTGGCCGACCTGACCGCAGCGGCCGGATTGGCCCATACCGGTGGCGGCACCCGCCTGCCGATCCCGACCCTGTTCGGGATGGCCGCCGAGGTCCACCCCTACCTGGTGCTGCTGAGCAACCCGCGGGAGATCCAGCTCTACTACGGGCGCACCCGACGCACCGCCAGCGCCGGACAGCGCCTCGTCCTGCACGCATTGGAACGGGGATGCTCCAAGCCCGGCTGCACGGCGCCGGCGTACCACAGTCAGGTCCACCACGCCGAGCGCGACTGGCAGCACGGCGGAAACACCGACATCGATGAGCTCACTCTGGCCTGCGGATGCGACAACCGGCTGGTCGACGGGACCCCGAATGGTTGGAGCACCCGAAAGCGCAAGAGCGACAACCGAACCGAGTGGATACCTCCACCCCACCTCGACCGCGGCCAGACCCGGGTCAATGACTATCACCACCCCGAAGAGGTATTGCTGCGCGATCAGACCGTCGCGGAGGACGATCCCGGGTAGCGCTCGGCGGCCCACGCCGCAGCGAACAGAATCAGCCGCGCGGTCATGTAGGCGAACACCATCAGGCCCAGCACCGGACCGAAGGTGACTCCGGCCGGGCCGTGCAGCACCACCCGCAGGTAGATCGAACCGACCTGCTTGAACACCTCGAATCCGACCGCCGCCAACAGACCCGCACGCGCGCACCGGCGCAGCGCGATCGGGTCGTGTGGCAACCGGGCGATCATGCCGGTGAACAACAGCCATGCCACCAGAATCGACAACACCAGCGAGCCCGCCCGGGCGAATCCGGTCAGCGTCAGCGCCGAGCTGGCCATTGCGCTCAAACCGATGGTCAGCAGGGTGGCCAGGAACGCCACCACGAGGGCAGCCAGATCGGAGAACTTGGTGCTGAGAAAGCCCGGCGATGGAAAGTCCTGCCCCCACATCTGGCTGAGCGCGGCGCGCAGGCGTTGAATCCACAGCAACCCGATGTACAGCGCGGTGACTAGACCGATCACACCCACCGAGGTGCGCGAAGCGATCGCGGCGTCCATCAGACTGAGGATCTGCTCACCGAATTCCCCGGGTACCGCCGCCTTGACCCGGCGGTCGATCTCGGCCAGTTGCTGCGGGCGGCTGGCCAGGACGAACCCCACGACGGCGAAGCCGACCATCAGCAGCGGGAATAGCGCAAACAGGGTGAAATAGCTGATCCCCGCGGCGTAGAAGTCGCCCTGGAATCTGTCATAGCGCTGCTGGGTGCGCACGGCACGGTCCAGCCACGGAAACCGTTCGCGCATCCGGGCGAATCGCGCTCTGAACCCCATCAGAGCTCCGGGAGGAAGCCCAACCGGTCATACACCCGGGCGAGGGTTCGCCCGGCGACCTCACCGGCGCGCCCGGCGCCCTTGGCCAGGACGGTCTGCAACTCGGCGGGGTCGTCGAGAAGTTCGGCGACGCGCCGCCGGATCGGGGTGACGTAGGCGATCACCGCTTCGGCGGTGTCGGACTTCAGGTCGCCGTAGCCGCGGCCGGCGTAACTGTCCACGAGGGCGTCGATCGAGGCGCCGGAGACGGCGGCCTGGATGGACAGCAGGTTGGACACCCCCGGTTTGGCGTCGGCGTCGAACCGGATCTCGCGCTCGGAGTCGGTGACCGCTGAGCGAATCTTCTTGGCCGACAACGTCGGATCGTCGAGCAGGTTGATCAGGCCGGCGTCGGTGGCAGCGGACTTGCTCATCTTCGCCGTCGGGTCGGCCAGATCGTAAATCTTGGCGGTCTCTTTGGCGATCATCACCTCGGGCACCACGAAGGTGTCGGGGAACCGGGCGTTGAAACGCTGGGCGATGTCGCGCGCCAGCTCCAGGTGCTGTCGCTGGTCCTCCCCGACCGGGACAAGGTCGGTGTCGTACAGCAGAACGTCGGCGGCCTGCAGGACCGGGTAGGTGAACAGGCCGACGGTTGCGGAGTCCGCGCCCTGCTTCTGGGACTTGTCCTTGAACTGCGTCATCCGCGAGGCCTGCCCGAAGCCGGTGAAACAACCCAGCACCCAAGCCAATTCGGCGTGCGCGGGGACCTGGCTCTGCACGAAAATCGTCGAGCGCGCCGGGTCGATGCCCAACGCCAGGTACTGCGCCGCGGTGACCAGGGTGCGACGACGCAGCACCGCGGGGTCCTGCGGGACGGTGATGGCGTGCAGGTCGACGACGCAGAAGTAGGTCTGGAAGTCGCCCTGCAGATCCACCCACTGTTTGACCGCACCGAGGGCATTGCCCAAGTGCAGGGAGTCCGAGGTGGGCTGCACACCGGAGAAAACGACGCGGGTTTGGGCACTCATGATGGGACAATCCTGTCATGGGTAAATTCCTGGCGGCCATTGCTGTTGCCCTCCTGGCGGCGACCGGCCTGGCCGGTTGCGCGGGTGGCCCGGGTTCGGGTGACAAACGCCCGCCGGGGGCGGCGGTTGTGGTCGTCTCCGGCGGCGACGCGGTCAGTCCGTTCACCACTCCCGATCAGGCATGCGCCACCGGCCTGGCGGCCGGAAACACCGACACCGCGATCCGCGAGTACCTGCTCGGCAAGGGCTACACCGTCTACACCGCCCCGGCCATGAACGGCCGCGGCCAGGTCGTCGACCAGCAGGGGTTCGGGGCGTTCGGGGTGTGCCCGGTGACGCTG
>VERS01000497.1 GCA_018882545.1 Mycobacterium sp. | reverse complement strand
GCTCACCGGCGGAGGCGCCGAGGGCCGCGGTGAGCATGGCTCCGGCCGGGGCGGCCGGGCCGCGGCCGGCCAGCCAGACCACCGTGCGGGGTCGCGGCCCGTCGGCGATCGGCTCCAGTGCCCCCTCCTGGACCGCCGCGGCCGTCGCGCGAACCTGGGCCCCGGCCGTGGCCGCGGCGCGCAGCAGTCCGTCGCGGTCGGCGTCCAGCAGTCCCTCGGTGTCGTCGAGGTCGGTCATCGCCTGCGCGGCGCTCATGCGGCCGAGATCCGTTCGGCGGCCTGGGCGACGATCGCCTTGACCACCTCCGGTGAGCGGGCCTCCACATTGAGCCGCAGCAGCGGCTCGGTGTTGGAGGTGCGCAGGTTGAACCAGGCCCCGTCACCCAGCTCGACGGTGACACCGTCCAGTGCATCCACCGAAACAGTCTGGGCGGCAAAGGAATCCAGGACCGCATCGACACACTTCGGCGCGTCGTCGACCCGGAAGTTGATCTCCCCCGACGCGGCGTAGCGCTGATAGTCGCCCATCAGCTCCGACAGCGGCCGGTCCTGACCGCCGAGAGCGGCCAGCACGTGCAGGGCGGCGAGCATGCCGGAGTCGGCACCCCAGAAATCCCGGAAGTAGTAGTGCGCGGAATGCTCGCCGCCGAAGACGGCGCCGCTGTCGGCCATCAGCGCCTTGATGTAGGAGTGCCCCACCCGGGAGCGCACCGGCGTCCCGCCGCGCTCGGCGATGACCTCCGGGACCGCCCGCGAGGTGATCAGGTTGTGGATCACCGTGGCGCCGGGCTCGCGGGCCAGCTCCCGGGCCGCTACCAGGGCGGTCACCGCCGACGGCGAGACCGGCGTGCCCCGTTCGTCGACGACGAAGCAGCGGTCGGCGTCGCCGTCGAAGGCCAGGCCGATGTCGGCGCCGGTGCACAGGACGAAGTCCTGCAGGTCGACCAGGTTGGCCGGCTCCAGCGGATTGGCCTCGTGGTTGGGAAACGTCCCGTCCAGGTCGAAGTACAGCGGCAGCACGGTGAGCGACTCGATGCCGCCCAGGACCGCCGGGGCGGTGTGGCCGGCCATCCCGTTGCCGGCATCGACGGCGACCCGCAGCGCACGCAGCGCCCGGGTGTCCACCAGCGAACGCAGGAAGGCGCCGTACTCACCGAGCACATCGCGGTCCTGCAGGCTGCCCGGCGGTCCGTCCCAGCCTTCCCCGGCCGGCACCCCGGCGATGATCTCGTCGCAGATCGTGGCCAGCCCGGTGTCCGCACCGACCGGTTTGGCCTGCGCCCGGCACAGCTTGATCCCGTTGTAGGCCGCCGGGTTGTGGCTGGCGGTGAACATCGCACCGGGGCAGTTCCACAAACCGGTCGCGAAGTAGAGCTCGTCGGTGGAGGCCAGCCCGATGCGCACGACGTCCAGGCCCTGCGCGGTGACCCCCGCGGCGAAGGCCGCCGCCAGCTGCGGCGAACTCTCCCGCATATCGTGTCCGATCACCACCGCTGAGCCGGCCCCCTCCCGGCGTATCAACCGGGCGAACGCCGCCCCGACGTCGCGGACGAAGTCCTCGTCGAGTTCGGTGCCCACCAGGCCGCGCACATCGTAGGCCTTGATCACCCGGCGCACGTCGGCGGCGGATCTGGGCATTGCAGGAACTCCTCGGGGCCGTAGGACCGACTCGTCGTCAGCCTAACCGCTGCCCGTTACGGAGTCGGCCGGTCAGTCCGCCGGATCGGGAAGAACGCGCAAGTGCCCGCGGCGCCGGCCGGCCGGCCCGCCGCGCGGACTCGGCGGGGTGGCGGCCACCGGGGCCGAACCCGACGGGCTGCCCGCCGGGTCGGAGAACCCGGGCCGCGCGCCGGAGACTCTGCGCTCCCCGCGCTCCCCGCCTTCCCGGACCGCCTCGGCCTGCGCGATCAGATCGTCCTCGTCGGGGTTGGTCGGCAGCGGGGCGGCGTGGCGGACCAGTTCCCAGCCGCGGGGCGCGGTGATCCGGCTGGCGTGCCCGAGACACAGATCCCAGGAGTGCGGTTCGCGCACCGTCGCCAGCGGACCAACGACCGCGGTGGAGTCCGAGTAGACATAGGTCAGCGTCGCCACGGCGTAGTGCGCACACCCGGGCCTGCTGCAGCGACGGGGAACATTCACGCCGGTGAGGCTATCGCGGCCCAATGCGACGTGATGCCGGACACGCGCAGCGCCGATCCCGCCGATGTTCAACCGTTACGATCTGCAGGCCATGGCCGACCCGCGCAGCTCCCGACGCGGTGGCAGTTCGGGGGGGTCCTCCCGGCGGGGACGGGAGATGCGCGGTCCGCTGCTGCCCCCGACGGTGCCCGGATGGCGCAGCCGCGCGGAGCGGTTCGACATGGCGGTGCTGGAGGCTTACGAGCCGATCGAGCGGCGCTGGCAGGAGCGCCTCACCGAATTGGATGTCGCCGTTGACGAGATCCCGCGGATTGCACCGCGCGACCCGGACAGTGTGCAGTGGCCGCCGGAGGTGGTGGCCGACGGGCCGATCCCGCTGGCCCGTCTGATACCGGCCGGGGTCGACGTTCGCGGTGACCGGACGCGGGCCCGAATACTGTTGTTCCGCAAGCCGATCGAGCGCAGGGCCAAGGACTCGGTCGATCTGACCGATCTACTGCATGAGATTCTGGTGGCTCAGGTCGCCACCTATCTGGGCGTCGAACCGTCTGTCATCGACCCCGACACCGGCGAATAACCCAGGCGGTCAGGCAGATAGGACCGGCGGTCAGACGATGCCGCGCTTGAGGCGCCGGCGTTCCCGCTCGGACAGCCCGCCCCAGATGCCGAACCGCTCGTCGTTGGCCAGGGCGTAATCCAGGCAGGCGTCGCGAACCTCACAGCCCAGGCAGATC
>VERS01000496.1 GCA_018882545.1 Mycobacterium sp. | reverse complement strand
CCTCCTCGCCGAGCACCAGGTGAAGTCCGGGGGTGGCGCCCATCCCCCGATGGTGTCACGGACCGCCGACGACACCGGACACCGACCACGCCGCGACGCACACCAGCGCCCCGACCGCCGACCACCGGAACCAGCGCCAGCGCCACGCCAGGACGGCGCCGGTGCCGAGCCCGCCGACCGTCAGCACCCCGGCCCAACCGGTGGGCACCTCCACCGCCGCGCCCGGCAGCGCCGCGGCGGCACTGGCCACCCGCAGCAGCCACCACACTTCGGGCCCGCTGAACCGGATCAGAAGGTCGGCGCCGAAGGGCCAGAACGGCGCCAGTGCCGCCGCGGCGGTGCCGAGCACGGTGATCGGCGGAATGACAACGGCAACAACCAGATTCGCCAGCACCGAAACCATGCTGAAACGTCCTGAGATCGCTGCGACGAGCGGCGCTGTGACCAGCTGCGCGGCGACTGCGACGCACACCGCTGCGGCCAGCGGCTTGGGCCAGCCCCGGCTCACCAACCGGGCCGACCACACCGGGGCCAGCACCACCAGTGCCGCTGTCGCCGATACCGACAGGGCGAAACCCAGGTCGACCGCCAGTTGCGGCGCCAGCACCAGCAGGGCCAGCACGGCGGCCGCCAGCACCGGGATGGCCTGCCGACGCCGGCCGGACAGCACGGCCAGCAAGGTGATCGCGCCCATGACGGCCGCCCGCAGCACGCTGGCACCGGGCTGCACCACCACCACGAACGCCGCCAGGGCCAGCGCCGCGAGCACCACCGCGGGACGGGGACCGATCAACCCGGCAGACAGCAGCACCGCACCGCAGACGATGGTGACGTTGGCACCCGACACCGCGGTCAGGTGCGTCAGCCCGGCGATGCGGAACTGCGCCGTCGTTGCCGGCGGGACGGCTGCGGTGTCGCCCAGCACCAGACCGGGCAGTACGGCGGCCTGATCGGCAGGCAGCGCCGCCCGGCAGGCCGCCGCGAACCGGCTACGCACCGTCTGCGCGGCGCGCTGCACGGCGGAGGGCCGACCGAACTCCGGGCGGCCGACGGCGGTGAGGACCGCGACGGTGAGGTCACGCCGGGCGGGCGGACCGATGCGGGCCCGGAACCGCGTCGGCTGTCCTGCCGTGATCTGACCGAAGTCCCCGGCGGGGGCGAAAACCACCGCCGTGCCCGTCATCTCGTCCTCACCCACCCGCTTCAGCTCGGCGCGGAACATCAGCCGGCCCGGACCGGACTGCCGCGGACTGTCCGTCGGGGTGACGCTGACCCAAGCGGTGGTACCGGCGCGGGTGGCCAGGGGGTGGTGGCGTACCGCGTCACTGCGCAGACCGGCCGCGACACCGAAGCCGGCACCCACCACTGCCGCAGTCAACACGCCGGTGGCGGTGGCGGCCAGCAGCGGGAACCGATCCGGCCACCGCAAGCCCGGCAGCGCCCAGCAGATTCCGGCAGCGGCGCCGAGAAGCCCGAGCAACGGGCCCACACCCCAGACGATCCCGGCGGCCGTCATCCCCCAGGCGGCCAGAGCCGCCGGAACCAGTCGCACATCCAGCCGCGGGACCGGCATCTGGACGGCTCACACCCGCACCAGTGGGCGCAGCTTCTCCAGCCGGGCCGGGCCGATACCGTCCACCTCCCCCAACTGCTCCACGCTGGTGAAACGGCCGTTGGCCGTCCGCCACGCCAGGATCGCCGCAGCGGTGACCGGACCCACCCCGGGCAGGGCGTCCAACTGCTCGGCGGTCGCAGCGTTGAGGTCGACCGGCCCGACTGGGGCGGACGGCGCGGCGGGTGCCTCCGGTGCGGCGGCCTGCCCCACCGAACTTCCCAGCGCCGCCGGGCGGCCGGCCGGTGCGGCGATGCCGACGACGATCTGCTCACCGTCGGCGAGGTGCCGGGCCAGGTTCAGACCGAGGGTGTCCGCGCCGTGCAGCACTCCACCGGCGGCCGATACGGCATCGGCCACCCGGGCGTCGGGGGCCAGGGTCACCAGCCCGGGCTGCTGGACCAGTCCGACGACGCTGACCGCCAGCGACTGCTCGGCAGCGGCGGGAATCGACGAGCCGGGCTGGGTCGGGGTGCTGGTGGCCGTTGAGATCATTTCCACCGGGGGCAGGTCGGCCGACGCCACCGGTGCGGGGCGCTGGCGGGCCAGAGTGAAGATGGTGACCAGCACGGCCAACGCGGCGATGACCGCCAGCGCCATTCCCCCGGCGCGACCGGGATCGGCCCTGATCGCCGTCAACCAGTTCCGCCCACCGGGACCGGGCAGGCCGTCGGGCACCCAGCTGGGCTCCAGGACGTCATCGTCGGCCTCCTCGGCGTCCCAGGCCTGCTGCTCACCGGAGGCCGACTCAGCCCTCAGCCGCAGCCGGCGGTGCAGGTTGGCCAGCGGTTCATCGGTTCTCATAGCCGGCGACGGTAGGGCGGTCACCCGACACCCACGGCCCGGGCAACGACCACACGGGGCGGGATCTGTGGACCAATCCGGGCCTGTGGACAGGCGCTTTCGGCGGTGATCCGGCGCAGTGGCGAATCAGTTGCTGTTCGGCGGAGGTTGAGGCTGGAAGGGTTGGTACCACCACCAGTCGGCGCGTTCGCCGGTGGGTCCCGGGCACGGCGCCACCCCGGGTGGTGGTTTGGCCGGCGGATGCGCCAGCGCGGCTGCTGCCAGCGCCCGCCCATCGCCGTCGGTGATGATCAGGTTGGAGGCGGTGCCGGTGACGCTGATGCCGCCCCGATGGTGCATCCGATGGTGAAAGGGACACAGTAAGACGAGGTTGGCCAGGTCGGTGGGACCGCCGTCTTCCCAGTGTCTGATGTGGTGGGCGTGCAGTCCGCGGGTGGTTCCGCAACCTGGAACCACGCAGG
>VERS01000013.1 GCA_018882545.1 Mycobacterium sp. | reverse complement strand
GGGAAGGGCCTTGAGGCCATCACCCGCCGGTGAAACCAGTCCGCTGTCGTTGTCGGTGAGCCACCATTGATCGTCCGGCCACTGGGCGGACAACAGCGAAACAGATGGCGGAGGTGCTGGCGGCAGCCCGGAAAACAGTCCAACGACGCACGCGATCCCGCCGACCGGAAACAGGAAAACTGAACGCCCCACAGGCACGTCGATCGCCCCTCAAGTTCGTCGCTCCGCCGAAGGTCCGACCAGCCGGAACGTTCGACTACCGGACAAAGCGTACGGTTACCCGGATCAAAATAGGCGGGAAACACTGGAGATGCAAATTTAGGGGAAGGAGACGGGGAAGGAGATTCTGGCGACATGGAACTGGCCTCGGGCTCTCATCCCTCAACCCGACCGTTTGCTGCGCCGTTGCAGCGGACCAGTACAACTGTTCACCGACCGCAGTATTTCTTTTCCACCGTGGTTGTCCGTCCATGGCGTCGATGATCCCCAAAGCCCGCCCTCCAGAACCTTCGACCGTCACATCAAGAAACGGCCACGGGGTATGCCAAGTCGAACCCAATATGCGTCTTGCCAATACCCGAAATTCCGGACTAATGTCCGTGGCGCTGTCACGGAACCTATCGAGCAACTCTCTGGAAGGTTCCTCAAGGAGTCACAAGGGGAGTACTCGTGAGCATCGTAATACGAAGGCCGACAACAGCTTTAGCCGCAGTCATGGTTTCCTCATGTCTCGCGTTCGCAGGAGCGCCCGCCAGCGCGGCCGATCCCTACGACGACGACGGGGGCAATAGCTACGTCGACGAAGGCGGGTCCGCCGACAACGTAGGCGGCGTCGACGAGATCAGCCCCGGCGAAGGCGACAGCGGTAGTGGTGAAGAACCACTGGACGGCGTCGGACCCCAAGACGACACCGCCAACGAGAGCCGATCAGCCGACCAAGCACCGGCCGACGAAGTGCAGCCTGGCAGCGAGGCACCGGCCGACGAAGTGCAGCCCGGCAGCGAGGCACCAGCCAATGAGGATCGCTCTGCCGGCGAGGAACCAATCGAGGCGGAACGTTCCGGTGGGGAGGAGCCGTCAAACCAGTCCGCGCCCGCCAGCGACCAACCCGCCGACGGCGGCGAATTGGGTCAACCGGACCGCCTGGACGCCCCTGCAGGGGACGTCGCCGCCGCGACGAAATCCGACCCGATTCAGACCAGTGCAACAACAGCATCCTCTGAGCAGGTCAGTAGCTACGCCCAGTCGATCGAATCCACCTTCTCCGCCTCCTCGTTGAGCATGGGATTGACGCTGAGTACCCCGATTACCCAGTGGAATCCAGGGTGGATCAGCTACAGCGGCTACTACCAGCCGATCTTCGCCAACCCGTACTCGACTCCGATGCAGGTGATATACGACTACGGCGGGCAGGCTCAGACCTTCACCATCCCGGCACGCCAGCAAGTAGCGCTGGACGTCCCCCAACCGGGGGTCTACAGCTTCACAGCGAAGACCGGCTCCGCATCTGGGCCCCCGTCCACCGTATCGGTGGGCAGTTTCTCCGGCGGCGGATACAAACCCGCCCCGGGCCAGCCGGCGCCTCCAAAGCCGGCCGTCGTGAAAGGCCAGGAAAACGTTCTAGTGCGGGTGAAGTTTGCGCGAGGAGCATCCGAGCCATTCCGGGTCCGTTCACTGACCGACCTCGGCACAGACCCAAGAGTCAACGGGGCGACCAAGGTCCTGCTCGACGAGGAGATCCCAGCGTGGGGGCAATGGACGAAGAGTTCGAACGGCGAAGCGCTGTTCGAAATCACTGAGACCCAGACGACGCCCGGACTTCAGCCACCCAGTCAGGGGCCGTTGCCTGGCTACGAAGTTCAGTTGACGGCGGCTTCGGGTCAGAACCAGTCTTGGCTAAGCAGGAATGCGGGGTTGGTGGTCGGTGCAGCCGTCGGCGCAGGGGTATTGGGGCTGGTCGCCGTACGACTCTTCGCAAAGCGCCGCAGCCCCGAATCCTCAAGCAGATAAGCCCGCTCGGGGTGGTGCGAGCTGGGCCGATTCCCGAATCTGGCTGTCCGTAAAGGCGGACGATACGTTACGGGACTCGGTCAGAACATCCAGCCTATGGTTCGTCCCATCGCTCACGGCCTATGCTCATCAGGTGATCGACGACCGCGACCGGGAGCTGGGCACCGTGCTGTCCTACCTCGTGGGCCGCCCGGTACGCACCGTCGAACTGGCCAAAGCACTCGGAGTCGCCCGATCGAGCTACTACGCTGCGCGCGACGAGGGCCGGCTGATCACCGCCGACAACCTCCTGCGATTAGCCGGGGTTTTCGAACTCAATCCGGTGGATCTGCTGGTCCGGTACGGGCTGGTGAGCCGCGACGCGGCCATAGAGTATGTCCTAGACGGCGACAATGCCCCTCCGATAGCAGGCACCGCTAACAAGGTGGGGCTTCGCCCGCGAATGGATCTGCCTCCGCTGTAACCGCTCACCGGCGGGGCAACAGAGCCCGGACCCTGCGCCGCCACTGCATCACGAACGCGATCGCAATTCCGAAGAAGGCCACGTAGTTGATCAGCCACGCCGCAATCCACACATTCACGTGACCTCTGCTCACCAACGCATATCCGATGACCACGGCGGACAGCGGCGCGGGCACCATTGACAACAAGAGAAAACGGAGCATTACGGATCTCGGGTCGCTGAGCAACCTGGCTACCCCATAACTGAGGATGAATCCGAGAACCGCCAGAATCCCGAAGTACACGAGCCAGAGCACCGCCAGCCAGCC
This sequence comes from Mycobacterium sp., assembly GCA_018882545.1. Classification (GTDB taxonomy): domain Bacteria; phylum Actinomycetota; class Actinomycetes; order Mycobacteriales; family Mycobacteriaceae; genus Mycobacterium. The sequence goes on along the minus strand of VERS01000013.1, from coordinate 9,922 downwards.
GTCCAGCGAGGCGAAGGAAAAGCGATCGACCGGCCTGCTCAATGTCAGCGAACTCGCAACGAAGCAAATCACCAAAGCCGCACTGGCGACAGTGACCAACGGGGCGATCCGTCTCCTCATGAACGGACCAATTGCCTCATCAGACAGCAGTCGTCGATACACCGCTCTGATGCCGAACGTCGTCGCGGTCAGGAAACAAAACTGACCGAGCACGATCAGTAGGAAGTATTTGCCGGTAAGCGGCAACGGGACGCCGGCGGCCACCGGCCACGGCGACGTCAGACCCACACCCGCACCGAACAGGACGGTCCCGATCGTGATCGGCGAATCGAAACGGGAGCCCAAGGTGAGGCGGCGTTCCCACACCACCCAAACAGCACACACAAGTAGAGCCATGTTGGCGACGAGAACAGCGGTCATCGCTCTACCGGTGAATCGAGAAGCTTCATCTCTGACAAAGCGGCACCCTTACAACCCGTCGACAAACCCGATGGCGGTCCCGCTAGTGCTCGTGCCTGACCAGTCATCGCGGCGAATTGCTGACATGACAAACTCTATTCTGCATGGGACAGTGCCCCGTGGGGTGGTGGACTTCGGATCGGCGTGTGTTCACGCGTGGTGATCAGCGAGTCGGGCTGAATACTAGGCGATTTGGCGTTGCTCGGCCAGGGGTTTGTCGGCGGACTGTTTGGTGGCGATGACTTTGCGGAGCTCGGCCATGGAGACCTCGGAGAGGTAGCGGCGGGTGACCTGCCATTCGTCGTGGGCCTCGATGACCACGGCGGTGGCTAGCCGTAGGAACGCCGCCGGGTTGGGGAAGATCTCCACGACGTCAGCGCGGCGCTTGATCTCTTTGTTGAGCCGTTCGATTATCCGGCCCTCGGGGGTAGCGCTACTTGGAGTGCTGGTTGGGCGTTATCGGTTGAGGCGCTGGAGATGGTCGGTCAGGGCGTGGGCAACGCGCTCGTGGCGGGCGGCGTCGTCGGTCCAGCCGCGGCGTTCGGCATCGGATTTGAGGGCGTTGACGTCGGTGAGCTGGTGGGTCAGGGCGTCGCGGAATTCGGGCGCGGTGATGTAGTTGTCGCAGGTTTCGCAGATGTTGGCGTAGGGGCAGGGACCGGCTGCCGGGTGACGGGCGCAGTAGCCGTGGGCGACGCGGGTTTTGATCATCTCACTGTGCAGCCAGCTGACCTTGTCGGGCAGGATCGGCTTGCCGGTCGGGGTGAGAGTGAACTGGCGGCGCATCTTGCCCATCGCTTCGTCGTAGGCGCCTCGCAGGGTCGGCGAGGCGAGGGTGGCGTACCGGATGGTCATCTGCGGTGTGACGTGCCCGAGCAGTGCCATCAACGCTTGCAGGCTCATGCCGGCGTTGGCCAGTTCGGTGGCCCAGGTGTGACGCAGCTGGTGCGGTGTGACGATCAACGGGCCACCGTCGGATGCGCGTAACCCGGCGGATTCCGCGGCGGCGATCAGCCCGTTGCGCAACCGGGAATAGCCCAAGCGGCGACCGTGTGCGGTGAACAGGAAGTCGGTGAGGATTCCGGTCCGGGGGTGGGTCAGTGGCCGGTGGCTGCCGCGGTGGCTCACCCACTCGTCAAGAGCGGCGATGGTGGCCCCGGAGAGGGGCACCATGCGTTCGGTGGCCAGCTTGCCCAGCGGCACCTTCAGCCAGGTGCCTGCGGGTCCGTAGTCGATGATGCTGCCCACTTCGAGGTCGAGCAGTTCACCCACCCGCAGCCCGGCGCCGCGCAGCACGGTCAGCCCGACCCGGGCGAACGGATCATCGAGGTGGGCAACGGCGTTCATCACTGCCGCGTCGATGTCCGGGGCCAGTGCCCTCGGTAGCGGTTGGTCGAGTTTGGGGATGTCGGCGGCGAAAACGAGCCGCCGGGCAGGCGCTTGCTCCCACCCCCAGGCGGTGATGTCATCAAGCAGGTTGCGCAGGCTGAGCACCGCCGACTGCGCCACGGCGGCCGAGACGGTGCGCCCGGCGCCGGAGCGGGCGCGTTGGCCCCGCCAGCTGCGGGTGCGGTTCCAGACCAGGAAGCCTTCGATGCAGGTGCGGTCTAACTCCTGCAGGCTGGTCAGTTGCCGTTGGTGGCCGGCGAGGTACTCAGCGAATGTCAACAGGTCGTTGATCAGCGATTCCACCGATTTCGGGCGCAGAACGGCCGCGCGGAGGCGGACATAGCGCAGCAGGGTGTCGCGGATCTGGTCGGCCATCGCGACATCGGTGAAGCGCTGCTCAAGGCTGCGGGCCCAGGGACGTCGTCGAGGAGCGGTATCCAGGATGCGGGTTTCGTAGAGCAGCTGGCGCAGGCTGGCCAGCCGGGCACGGTAGGCCCGGCGTGAGGATGCCGGGATCAAGCTCGCCGAGAGTGCCTGGTCGAAGTCCTCGATCGCCTCTGTGGTGAGATCGGCGATCAACCCGCCGCGGCAGGCTAGCACGACCGCCAAGCCCTCGCCGAGCACGGTGGCGACCCAGGAGTCGGTCCAGCCGAGCCGGGCTCCGGCACGCCGCAGGGCGGCGAACCCGGCCGGGTCGCGGGCCTCAACGGCCGCGCCGAGTCCGGTCAGCTGTTTGACGGCAGCCAACTCGACATCCAACCGCAGCCGGTCGGCGCCGATCGCGAAGCACAGCAGCGGCCACGCGCGGCTGGACTTCAGCTCAGCGGCCCGCTCGACCGCCGGCAGGCCCATCCAGGCAGCCGGATCGGGGTGACGAGAGAGGAATTCTTGCGCGATGCGGGTCCGGTCGCGGACTGACCGTTCGCTGAGCCCCAGTCTCCTGACGTGGTCGAGATAGTCCTCCAGCAGTGCGCTGGTCTTGAGGCTGCCGTCAACAGTGGTGGTGGTCACCGCGGCGCCCCGGCCAGGCTCGCGCGGGCGGCGCCGTATTCGGCGGCGAGCTGCTCGATCGACAGGTGCACGTAGCGGGCCGTCGTCTCCGGGGAGGCGTGGCCCATCAGCGCCCGCAAGGCGAGCAGATCGATTCCCGCCGAGGCCAATTCGGTGCCGTAGGTGTGGCGCAGCCGGTGCGGACGCACCCGCGTTGCCCCGGAGAGCTCACGGTGGCGCCGAAACAGACTGCGCAGACCGGCTTCGCTGACCGGCGCCCCGGTGCTGGGCCCGCGCAGCACCACGAAACACTCCGGTGTGGCCAACCCGGGTGGGCGTTCCCAACGCAGATAGGCGGCCAGCTCGGTGAAAAACGCGGCATCCACCGGTACATGGCGCTCCTTGCGGCCCTTGCCGATCACCCGCAGCCGCCGTCGCCCCATGTCGGCATCAGCCAGCAGCAGGCCCCGGACCTCCGCCGAGCGCAGCCCGCCCAACAACATCGCCAACACCATCGCCCGATCCCGATGGGTCCCGAGTGTGGCAACGAACGCCTCGATGTCATTGGCCGGCAACGATTCCGGCAGCAGCTGCGGCTGGCGCACCAACCTGCCGCCGGGCCGGACGCGGCCGGGACCGAGATGCCCCAGCAGACCCGCCTGCGAGCGGCGCAAGCCCTGCCCCCGCCGCGGTGACGGCACCGGGTTGTCGCCGCGGCGGCCGGCCATCACCAAGTACTCGAAGAATGCCCGCACCGCCGCCACCCGACGGTTCACCGTTGACGGCGCCACCGACACCGCCCGAGACCTGTCAGCACCGCGGACTCCCTGCCAGTCAATCCAGTCGAACACCAGCGCGGCATCCACCGCCGACAACCTCACGTCCCGCTCGGCAAGGAAACGCGCCAAGTTCGCCACATCGAAGCCATACGCCCGCACCGTCGCCAGGCTGAAACCCCGCCCCGCCAGGTGCCTCAGGAAAGCATTCGCCCCCTCCCGCCCCTCCCAGCCGCCGTCGAGCTCATACCCACCCTTGACCGCGTGAAGCCTCACCACCACCGCTGATCCCGCCTTCCCCCTCGGTGCCCTGTCCTCAGCAGAGCATCCACCCGCCCAGGGCCACCGCCGCGGATCTCACGCCGCAGCCGGCCGCGTGTCCTGCCAGGGCCGGTTAACCGATATGGGGTTGTTCGACCAGATCTTCTGCCAATGCGCCCGCGGGAACGCGGTGAACGCCAGCACGTCGGTCTTGGCCTCGTTCATCATCGCGGCCACCTTGGGGAAACTGACAGCCAGGGAGTCCGCGACGGTGTCCCACTGGGCGGCGACCTCCTCAGGATCGGTGTGGGCAAAGACCGTCTTGACCGCCGCGGTCACCGCCGGGGCATGCTTAGCCGAGACCGCACCGTGCAAATTGCGCATGAAATGCACCCGGCACCGCTGCCAGGACGATCCGGAGAACTGTTGGGTGACAGCGGCTTTAAGTCCGGCGTGGGCGTCGGAGATGACCAGATGCACCCCGGCCAAGCCCCGGGCCTTGAGGCTGGCCAGGAACTCGCGCCAGAACTCGAAGGACTCGCTGTCGCCGACTGCGGTGCCCAGCACCTCGCGAGTGCCCTCGATGGACACCCCGGTGGCCACCACCAGGGCCTGGGAGACCACATGGGCCCCGACGCGGACCTTGCAGAAGGTCGCATCGCAGAACACGTAGGGAAATTCGGTGTGGGTCAGGGTGCGGCTGCGGAAGGCCTCGACCTCGCGGTCCAAACCGGCGCAGATCCGCGACACCTCCGACTTGGAGATCCCCGAATCCACCCCCAGGGCGACCACGAGGTCATCGACGCTACGGGTGGAGACCCCATGCACGTAGGCCTCCATGATCACCGCGTGCAGCGCCTTGTCGATACGCCGGCGCCGCTCCAACAGGGCCGGGAAGAACGACCCCACCCGAAGCTTGGGGATCTTGAGCTCGACGTCCCCGGAGGTCGTTGACACCGTCTTGGACCGATGTCCGTTGCGGTGGGTGCCGCGCTCCTCGGTGCGCTCGTAGCGGCCTGCGCCGATCTTCTCGGTGGCCTCGGCCTCGATCAACGCCTGCAGCCCGGCGCGGATCAACTCGGCGAACACCGCACCGGCGTCGGCGGACTTCAGGGTGTCGAGCTGGGCGAGCAAGGCAGAATGATCATGGGTCATCGCGTGGTGTGTTCCTTTGCTTGAGTCACTTTGGTCGGTAACTCACTGACCACTACGCGATGACCCACCCCGAAGCCCTCAACGACACACCCGGCACAGCCCGGACGCGGTCGATCTCAGGCCCGAAACCCCACCATCCCGGGGGACTTACCCTGCGGAAGCGAAGTTTCCGCAACAGATCCCAGGTCGTGGCACAAGGTTATGTGCACGCTGTCGCTCACGCTGGTGGCTCAAACACGTCGGACATTGGTCCACAAGAAGACAGTTGTGGGTCAGACACGCAAAGGTCCACCCAAGCCGCCATTGGAGTCGCCAGCGTCCGGACGTTTCGTCGAGGCACTTCGGGCAGTAGCGCGACCAGCCACGTGCACCAAAGGGAAATCCGCGAGAGAAGCTCGTGCCGTCATCGGCGAATTCCAGCGCCGTACCGTCGTACTTGTGTAGAGACATCTCACCGATTCGATCCGGTGGAAATCCCGTCGCAGCAGAGATTTTGGAGCTCTGCTCGCGGGTTAGAGACACGACCCACGGTGGCCATTGCCGCCACGGTAGACCGAGAGCTGCTGCTACCTCCCCCAACTGAGCCTGGTGCGCGATCGCGAGACTTTCGGTCCACGAGTCGATTGCCTCGTCGTCGAGCGGCGCAACGCGCTTCGGCAATGTGCGCACCGGAACTGTCAATGCTCGGTCGCTATCGCCGAGCGCCGGCGAACACGCGGGCGGGCTTGCTTCGTCTCACGCAGATGTCCAATTGGACATTGCCTGGACATTGCGTCTGAGAAATGGACACGGGAAGTGAGAACCTACAGCTGTCGTTTCTCACTTTTCGCTGCACTTTCCGAGGCGATTCATCTGACTTTCAGTGGATGTTCTCACCCGGCTGCACCGTGGAATTTCTCGGTGGGCGCTGCACTTCCTAGCAGGCACGCCGATGCCATGCCGTGCCGGAAAGATCAGTGCAATCCGGGCTTGAGGAACACCTCCCGTCTCGGGCCCGCTCACGCTCTCGCTTGAGGGCTGCACCAAGACCCGCAGCGTCACCGGGTGCGACGGTCAACCCGATGTGCGCCTTGTCGATCGTCGAGTCGAGCTGCGCAGTGTTGGAGCCGGTGCGAAAACCGAGAGACCAGGCCGTCATCGCGAGTGAGCAGGGTGCCGATGCGGTCGGCCTCGCCGAGCTTGTGCTGACGCAACACGACCGCCCGATCCCGACATAAACGCATTCGTCAAGTCTGTCACCGCGATGGGACATCAGCGCGGACGCGCGCCGTCAGGCCATCGGCGTTGACCATCAAGCCATGGTGGTTACCCCGCCCGCACGTTGGCGATGATCCCGCCGGCCACCGAGTTCGCCACCGCGACCGGATCGTCGAAAAGCCCTGCCGAGACCCGGTATACGACGTTGTCGACCACCCCGGCGGTGTAGCCGGCCATCGTCCCGGTCGCCCCGGACACCGCCGAGGTGCCGGTGAAGTGCCAGTCCGCCCGGTCGGCCGAGACCGCGTCGATGAACAGCGAGTCGCTGCCGCAGGACCGGACCCGCTGGGCGCCCGCCTGGAACACCGACGCCGCTTCGTCAGCCGAGGAGTACACCCCGACCGCCTGGGCGACGTAACGATTGCCCACACCGCTGTAGCGGGCGCTGCGGAACCCCTCGGTGGTGGGGCCGAACCACGACGCATCATCGCCGACGCAGCCCAGCGACATCGTCGACGGTGAACTCGCCGACCCCGCCGGATCCAGCCCACCCGGCACCGCGCTGACCGGCACCAGCAGCGCGTCCACCCGATCGGCGGCGACCGTCGGCGCGGCCGGCGCCGGTGCGCCCGGCTGCCCCGCCGACACCGGCGTCCCGTCGACACCGCATGCCGCCAGCACCATCACCCCCGCAACGATCGCCGTCCGCCGCAGAATTTGCTCCCCGATCCTCACCAGACCGAGAGTATCGCGCTCCGGCGCAGCACCCGAGCCCCTCAGCAAACACAAATCCGCACCGGATCGGTGCCACTAGGCTGCGCTGGTGACCGCAAAGCCCCCGTCCGATCCCGCGGCCTTGGCTGCGCGGGAGGGCCGCTGATGGCCGAAGACCGTGTCATCTCGGGGGGCGGGCGGGTCTTCCGGTACCTGTTGGGCGGGATGTTGCTCGCGCTGGCCGCGTTCGGCGCGTTCTCCAGCGAGCCGTCCTACGTCCTGGCGCTGGTGGTGGCGACTGGCGGGGCGGTGATCCTGGTCGGGCACCGGATCTTCCGGCCGGCGATCACCCGTGAATCCGGCGCCGTCGTCTGCCACTACGCGCCGTGGCAGGAAACCGGCGCCTACACCGCTCTCGGCGTTGCTCCGCTCATCGGAATCTGTGCCGTCGCGCTGGCCTTCCAGTCCAATTCACCATTCTTTGGCTGGGGCGGTGTGTTTCTGATCGTGGTGGCTCCGATGTCGCTGATCGCCTTCCTGCGCGCCCAGCGGCGCTGCCTGCTGCGGATCACCCCCGCCGCACTGACCGTCCCGCGGCCCGCCGACGGCTGGACCGTGATCGACATCCCGCGCGAGGCCGTGCAGTCGATCACGGCCTCGAGGGCGATGAGCAGCGCGTGGACCTGGCTGCCCATCGCCGAAATCCGTTACACCGCAACCGGTACCGGCCGCGGCGGGGGGACGGTGCGGGTGGGGCCGGCGACCAGCCGCGACACCGTCTGGCTGACGATCCAACCGGACTACCTGCTCACCGCACTGCAGATGTGGAACGACGGCGACCCCGACGACCCCCAGTTGCTCGAGCGGGTCGACGCCGCGCTGCGGTCCGGCGCAGCCGCGGGCGGTCGCTGACCGTCGTCTAGAAGCCGAGCCTGCCCAACTGTTTGGGATCCTGCTGCCCGTTCTTGGCGACTTTGATGAGCGCGGAAGTGCAGTCAGAACTGAAAACCTACAGCGGCACTCCAGTGCACCTCTCGCCCATCCGGCGCCTAATTCTCATCTCGGTTTCACTGCACAAGTGCAGCGAAAGTGCAGCCATCACTGAGGAAGTGCAGTCAAAACTGAGAACCTACAACAGCTGCAGCAGCATGTCGAGGTGCAGGAAAGATTGACAGGAAACGCCGGGCTACTTTGACAAAAGTGCGGCGTGTCTTGGGGGCCTGTCAATCTTCGTTGCAAAAGACCTGTTAGGTCCGTATTCGACATACGTTGCTGGTTGGAATCAGTGCCCCGAATACTTTTGCATTCGAAAAAGAGTCGTCGACGCGGTGAACGGCAGCAGGACGAGGGCGGCATCGCGATAACACCAACAAGGATCCAAGACTCACTTGATTAGCAAGACTGGCGTACCCAAAAATTTGATGAGGTTGATCCGGAGCCATTCGTCGCGCGGGAAGAAGATGTGCGCGTTCTTCTCCGCCAGGAAGCCCTCCAGGCGTTTGGGTGCCAGGACCGCTTGCAGGACGGCATCCCATGCCTCCGGATCGCCGTAGGTCGACTGGACCAGCGTGGTCAGGAGGTCAAGCCGCCGAGGACGGCCGGTAGGGCCTTCGCCGATTCGCTCGACGTGTTCGCCATCGAATAGAAGGCGCAGTTGGTAGCCATCGACCTGGTCCTCGCTGGGCCAGCTGAAAGTTACGGCGAGGTTCGCGCCATCCGGCTCCATGTGGGGGAGGGCGATGACAAAGCCGAGGCGAATGCCCTTGATGTTCACGGTGGACCCACGGATGCCTCGGGATAGGTAGGTAATCCGCGTCTTGCCGACCCGAGCGAACTCCATGCGCATTCCGGAACCAAGCAGAATTGGGTAAAAGTAAAGCCGCTTTAGCGAGATGGTGTCCACGAGTCGGCCTGCATCATCGACCTCTCGCCATCTAGTCAAATCGACACCTGACTCGGCATCAAGCGTCCAATATCCGAGGTAGTTGCAGACAAGCTTTTCCTTCAGCTCCGCATAGGCCACTGACTGCCCGGCCGAATAGCGCGAGGCCGCTGCGGCCCGTTGCATCGCTGCCGCGGCTGCCGCGGCTCGGGCCGCAGCCTCATGACGCTCCAAACGCCGCTGCTCCAGCATGCGCTGGGTCTCCCTGTAATCCGCTACGACATTGCCGTACACGGTTGAGAGGGCTTCAATGGCGGCCCGCGCCGTTTCCAACGGCGCAGCGAGCTCTTCGAGGATCTTGTCGATCAACTCAGCGTCGACCAACTCGGCGGCCTGATACCAGCGCTCCAGCGTCTCGACGAAACGCGATTGGGCCATATCAAGAACAGGGACAGCGGTTGTCTCTTTGCTCTTTCGCGCGTAGGAGGTGAAGTTCTGGGAGCCGACGGTGACGCTTGTGCCGTCGATGAGTAGAACCTTGGAGTGGAGCCGGGGAAGCGATCTAACCTCGACGTCCCTGCTGAGCAGACGGCGTATAGCGAGCAGTTGCTTTCTATAGGTGAGTGTGCCGCTGTCCGGGGAGAGATCGGTGACGACCGACAGACATTTGGCGGGCAACTTCGAGTTGCCCAGCAGCTTCACCACTAGGTCGTCGAAGTAGGGGCTGTAGACCCGGATGCTCTTCTCGGCTGATTTGACCCGCCGGCGCCACTGCGAATAGGCGTCCGCGGCAAGAAACTCCCGCTCGACCGCCCTGGCCACCGCAGGAGTGTCTCAAAGGCGAGGCGGCTTGGGGGCCTGAATGGGGCTTCGCGTAGGCCCCGTAGATCACATGCTTTGGAATAACGGACCTCGCTCACTCAATCTCCAGGGTTGACCGCGTGAGGCGACTCCCCTTTCAGCCGGACGATCGGCGGGACCAGGGCGCAATGTGTCGAAGAGGTCTACTTTCAGCTCGCGACGTTGAAACTCACGCCGCTGTCGGGAAAAGCCTTCTGCAGACTTTCCAGTGCGTCCTCGGTGTCGCGGAGAGACCACA
>VERS01000012.1 GCA_018882545.1 Mycobacterium sp. | reverse complement strand
ATCTACACCGACGAGATCTTCGGGCCGGTGCTGTGCATCGTGCGGGCGAAAACGTACGAAGAAGCGCTGGCGCTGCCCTCGGAGCACGAGTACGGCAACGGGGTGGCGATCTTCACCCGCGACGGTGACACCGCGCGGGACTTCGTCGCCCGGGTGCAGGTCGGCATGGTCGGGGTCAACGTGCCGATCCCGGTGCCGGTGTCCTATCACACCTTCGGCGGCTGGAAGCGGTCCGGCTTCGGCGATCTCAACCAGCACGGACCGCACTCGATCCTGTTCTACACCAAGACCAAGACGATCACCGAGCGGTGGCCGTCGGGCATCAAGGATGGCGCGGAGTTCGTCATCCCGACGATGAAGTGACACCCGTGAACTTCACCGTCATGGACGACGACGAGAAGGTCATCGCCGACACCGCCGCCGCCTTCGCCGCCAAACACCTTGCGCCCCATGCCCTGGAGTGGGACAAGACCAAACACTTCCCGGTGGACGTGCTGCGCGCTTCGGCGGAACTCGGGATGGGCGCCATCTACTGCGGCGAGGACGTCGGCGGCAGCGGTCTGCGCCGCCTCGACGCTGTGCGGATCTTCGAGCAACTCGCCGCCGCCGATCCGGTGATCTCCTCGTTCATCTCGATCCACAACATGTGCGCCTGGATGATCGACACCTACGGCACCCCCGAGCAGCGCAAGTCGTGGGTGCCTCGACTGGCCTCGATGGAGCTCATCGCCAGCTACTGCCTGACCGAACCCGGCGCCGGTTCGGACGCTGGTGCGTTGCGCACCAAGGCGGTTCGCGACGGCGACGACTATGTCCTGCACGGCGTCAAGCAGTTCATCTCCGGTGCGGGTGCCTCCGATGTCTACGTGGTCATGGCCCGTACGGGCGCCGACGGGCCGCGGGGTATCTCGGCATTCATCGTCGAGAAGGGCACTCCGGGTCTGAGTTTCGGGGCAAACGAGGACAAGATGGGCTGGAACGCCCAGCCCACCGCGCAGGTCGTCCTGGAGGGTGTACGGGTGTCGGCCGATGCGCTGCTCGGCGGTCCCGAGGCCGCGGGCACCGGGTTCGGGATCGCCATGAACGGCCTCAACGGCGGCCGACTCAACATCGCCGCCTGCTCGCTGGGCGGTGCGCAGGCCGCTTACGACAAGGCCGCGAGCTATCTGGTGGACCGGCACGCCTTCGGCTCGGCGCTGATCGACGAGCCGACGATCCGGTTCGCGCTGGCGGATATGGCAACCGCGCTGGAGACCTCCCGGCTCATGCTGTGGCGGGCTGCCGGCGCCCTGGACGGGGATGAACCCGACAAGGTCACGCTGTGCGCGATGGCGAAGCTGTACGTCACCGACGCGTGTTTCGATGTGGCCGACCGCGCGCTGCAACTGCTCGGCGGGTACGGCTATCTGCGCGAGTACGGCCTGGAGAAGATCGTCCGCGACCTGCGGGTGCACCGCATCCTGGAGGGCACCAACGAGATCATGCGGGTCGTCATCGGCCGATCCGCCGCCGGCGCCGCTCGCAGTTCGGCATGACGGAACGACCACGAGGAGACCGATGACCACGATCGCATTCCTGGGACTGGGCAATATGGGCACCCCGATGGCGGGCAACCTGGTCAACGCCGGGTACACCGTTCAGGGGTTCGACCCGGTCCCCGCCGCCCGCGAGGCCGCCGCCGCCAAAGGCGTCGCCGTCCTCGACAGCGGCGCGGCGGCGGTCCAGGGTGCCGACGTGGTGCTCACCATGCTGCCCAACGGCACCCTGGTCAAGGAGTGCTACGCCGAGGTCATGCCCAGCGCCGCCGCGGGCACCCTCTTCGTCGACAGCTCGACCATCGCCGTCAACGACGCCCGCCAGATCAACGGCTACGCCGACGAACGCGGATTCGCCCAACTCGACGCCCCGGTCTCCGGCGGGGTCAAGGGGGCGGTCGCCGGAACGCTGGCCTTCATGGTGGGCGGCCAGGCCCAGGCCCTGGACCGAGCCCGGCCGGTGCTGGAGGCCATGGCGGGCAAGATCATTCACTGCGGCGGCTCCGGGGCCGGGCAGGCCGCCAAACTGTGCAACAACATGCTGCTGGCGGTCCAGCAGATCGCGGTCGGTGAGGCGTTCATGTTGGCCGAGAAGCTGGGCCTGTCGGCTCAGTCGCTCTTCGACGTGGTCACCGGGGCGACCGGCAACTGCTGGGCGGTGCACACCAACTGCCCGGTGCCCGGCCCGGTTCCGGCCTCACCGGCCAACAACGGGTTCAAGCCGGGGTTCGCCACCGCGCTGATGAACAAGGACCTCGGGCTGGCGATGGATGCGGTGGCCGCAACCGGTGCCTCGGCGCCGCTGGGCAGCCACGCCGCCGCGATCTACGCCCGTTTCGCCGAGGAGCACGCCGACCTGGACTTCAGCGCGGTGATCGAAACCCTGCGCTGATTCGGATGAACCGGCCGGATCGCCCCGACCCGATCGCCGCGGCGCGGGCCAACTGGGTGCGGTCCGGCTGGGCTGACGTCGCCGACGGCATGGTCGCGGTGACCTCAGTGATGCGGGCGCACCAGATTCTGCTGGCTCGGGTGGAAAACGCCCTACGCCCCTACGATTTGAGCTTCTCCCGGTTCGAGTTGCTTCGATTACTGGCGTTCAGCCGGACCGGGGCTCTGCCGATCACCAAGGCGTCTGACCGGCTTCAGGTTCACCTCACCAGCGTCACCCACGCCATCCGGCGACTCGAGGCCGACGGGATGGTGATCCGGACACCGCACCCCACCGACGGGCGCACCACCCTGGTGAAGATCACCGAGTTGGGACGCTCGACGGTGGAGGACGCCACCGCGACGTTGAACCAGCAGGTGTTCGCCGACATCGGGATGTCCGAGGTTCAGGCCAGCGGGCTGGTCGAGGCGATCGACACACTGCGCCGGCACGCCGGGGACTTCTGAGCGCTCACACGGTCAGGATGCGCGGGCCGTCGTCGGTGACGGCGACGGTGTGCTCCCAGTGCGCCGCGCGGGACCCGTCGGCGGTGACCACCGTCCACTCGTCGTCGAGGATGCGCGTCTGGGTGGTGCCCAGCGTGAGCATCGGCTCGATGGCCAGCACCGACCCGGCGACCAGGGTCGGGCCGCGCCCCGGGTCACCCTCGTTGGGCAGGAACGGATCCATGTGCATGCGCTGGCCGATGCCGTGTCCGCCGTACCCGGCGACGATGCCGTACCGGCGGCCGTGGGCCTGTTCGGCGGCCCGGGTGCCCCTCTCGATGGCGTGCGAGACGTCGGTGAGCCGGTTGCCCGGCACCATCGCCGCGATCCCGGCTTCCATCGCCTGCCGGGTGGCCGCCGAGAGCGCCTCGTCGGCGGGAATCAGAGCCCCGACACCGAAGGTGACGGCGGCGTCGCCGTGCCAGCCGTCGATGATCGCGCCGCAGTCGATGGAGACCAGATCGCCGTAGGCCAGCACCTCCCCGGCCGCCGGGATGCCGTGCACGACCCGGTCGTTGACCGATGAGCAGATGCTGGCCGGGTAGCCGTGGTAGCCCAGGAAGGACGGCGTCCCACCGGCCTGCCGGATGACGCTTTCGGCGATCTCGTCGAGATCCTTGGTGGAGACTCCGGGCGCGGCGGCCTGCTGAACTTCGCGTAACGCCGCGGCCACCACCGAACCGGCCGCCGCCATCGCGTCGAGTTCACCGGCCGTGCGGGCCGGGACCGTCTTACGGCCGCGCAGCCCGGGCAGCGAAACCATGCAGCCTCAGCGGCCGAGGGCATGCAGGGCGCGCTCGAATACCTCGTCGAGGCTGCCCACCGCCTCGACCGTCCGCAGCGCCTGCTCGCCCTCGTAGTAGTCCAGCAGCGGTGCGGTCTCGTCGCGGTAGACCTTGAACCGGTTGCGGATGACGTCCTCGGTGTCGTCGGCCCGGCCCCGGCTCATGAGCCGCTCGATGAGCACCTCCTCGGGAACCCTCAGTTCCAGGACGGCGTCGAGTTTCAGTCCGCGCTGCTCCAGCATGTCGTGCAGCGCCTCGGCCTGGTCGATGGTGCGGGGAAAACCGTCCAGGATGAACCCGGCGGCGGCGTCGCCCTCGTTGAGCCGGTCGTCGACGAGTTCGTTGGTCAGGCTGGTGGGCACCAGTTCACCGGCATCGAGGTAGTGCTTGGCGCGCACGCCCAGCGACGTGCCGCTGCTGATGTTGTGCCGGAACAATTCGCCGGTGGAGATGTGCGGGACCGCCAGCTTCTCGGCCAGCCTGACCGCCTGGGTGCCTTTGCCCGCACCCGGCGGTCCCAGCAGGACGACTCTCACTTGAGGAACCCTTCATAGTTGCGCTGCATCAACTGGCTCTCGATCTGCTTCACGGTGTCCAGACCGACGCCGATCATGATCAGCACCGCGGTACCACCGAACGGCAGATTCTGAACGCTACCGCTGTTGCCGATCTGGAGGAACAGGTTCGGCAGCACAGCGATGATGCCCAGGTAAATCGAGCCGGGAAGGGTGATCCGGTTCAGCACGTAGCTCAGGTAGTCCGCGGTGGGCTTGCCCGGGCGGATACCGGGGATGAAGCCGCCGAACTTCTTCATCTCGTCGGCCCGCTCTTCGGGGTTGAAGGTGATCGAGACGTAGAAGTAGGTGAAGAAGATGATCAGGCCGAAGTAGATCGCCACGTAGGTGGGGTCGGCCGGGTTGGTCAGGTGATCCGCGACGAAGCGGTCCCACCAGCTGTTCGCCGGACCGCTGCGGCCGCTCTGGATGAGCTGGGTGACCAGGTGCGGGATGTAGATCAACGAGGAGGCGAAGATGACCGGGATGACGCCGGCCTGGTTGACCTTCAGCGGCAGGTAGGTCGAGGTACCGCCGTACATCCGGCGGCCGACCATGCGCTTGGCGTACTGCACCGGGATGCGGCGCTGGCCCTGCTCGACGAACACCACGCCGACGATGATCAGCAGGGTCGCGGCGCACACGGCGGCGAACACCGGCCCACCGCGGGAGTCCAGGATCGACTTGCCTTCGGCCGGGATCGCCGCCGCGATACCGGCGAAGATCAGCAGCGACATGCCGTTGCCGATCCCGCGTTCGGTGACCAGCTCGCCCATCCACATGACCAGGGCCGCCCCGGCCGTCATCACGATCACGATGATGACCAGCGAGAAGATCGACTTGTTGTCCAGGATCTCCACCGAGCAGTTCTGCAGCAGCCCGCCATTGGCCGCCAACGCCACGATGCTGGTGGCCTGCAGCACCGCCAGGGCTATCGACAGGTAGCGGGTGTACTGGGTCATCTTGGCTTGACCGGCCTGACCCTCTTTACGCAGTTCCTCGAACCGGGGGACCACCACGGTGAGCAGCTGCACGATGATGCTGGCGGTGATGTAGGGCATCACGCCCACCGCGAACACCGACAACTGCAGCAGTGCGCCGCCGGAGAACAGGTTGATCAGCGAGTAGATCTGGGCGCCTGCGCCGCCGCTGACCTCCTCGATGCACTGCTGGACGTTGCCGTAGTCAACTCCGGGCGACGGTAGCGTGGCGCCGGCCCGGTAGAGGATGACCATGCCCAGGGTGAAGAGGATCTTCCGCCTCAGATCGGCCGTCCTGAGCGACGAGATGAAAGCCGAAAGCACTCTTCCTCCTGGACAGCCAAACTATGCGGGCCGCGGGCCGATGGGGCTGGCCGGGCCAGCGTGGGCGGTATCCTTTGTCAGCGCGCCAGGCGCACTGGACCAGTCTATGAGACTAACAGTTACCCCTGGCTGGGCGGGAATCCGGGCGGGCGGCGGCGCACTCAGAAGCGCCACTCCCCCAGCCACAGCGCCGCCGGCCCGCTGACGGCGCGCTCAGCGCGATCGACCAGGCCCGCAACCGCCGAGCCCAGCAGCCCCGCGGCCAGATCCGGCAGCGCCGCCGCAGGCTGCGAGGAGGACTTGGGCCGCAGCACGTCGAGCATCGAGGAACCCGGGTACCCGGCCAGGTCAACCTTGGCGTCGGCGTCCAGGCCGGCCAACACCTTGGCGCGGCGCACCGCGGTGCGCAGACCGCCCAGTTCGTCGACCAGTCCGCGGGCATGGGCGTCGGCGCCGGTCCAGATCCGGCCGCGGGCCACGGCGTCGACCTCCTCGACCGTCATACCCCGGGCGTCGGCCACCCGCCGCACGAAGTCGTCGTAGAACAGGTCGGCCTCGGCCTCGACCAGGGCGTGCTGCTCGTCGGTGAACGGCGCGTTGACCGACCAGGCATCGGCGTTGGTGTTGGTGCGCAGCGAGTCCGAGCCCAGGCCGAGGCGCTCCTTGAGGTCCCGGGCGACCAGTTTGCCGGTGACCACGCCGATGGAACCGGTGATGGTGCCGGGGTTGGCGACGACGCGGTCGGCGGCCATCGCCACGTAGTAGCCCCCGGAGGCGGCCACCCCGCCCATCGAGGCCACCACCGGCTTGCCGCCCTCCCGCACGCGGCAGACCTCCCGCCAGATCGTCTCCGACCCGGTCACCGCCCCGCCGGGGCTGTCGACGCGCAGCACCACCGCCTTGACGTCGTCGTCGCGGGCGGCCTCCCGCAGGGCCGCGGCGATGGTGTCGCCACCGGCGCTGCCGCGCGACATCGGGAAGACCTGCGGACCGCCGCGGCCGCTGACGATCGGACCGGACACCGTGACCACCGCGATGGTCGGTTTGCGGGTGCGCCCGGGGATCCTCGGCGCGCGGGTCTGCGCATAGCGGGACAGGAACAGCCGCGGCGGCGCGTCGTCGGAGTCGGGGTCCTTGACGTCTCGGACTCCGGCCAACTCGGCGATACGCCGGTAGGCCTCATCGCGGAAACCGATGCGGTCCAACAGCTTTGCTTCACATGCTGCGTCGCGTAGCAGCGGCGCGCGGTCGGCGAGCCGATCCAGCGCCGCGGGCTCCAGACCCCGGGACTCCGCGATGGCCTGCCACACCTGGGCGTGCAGGCTCTCGATCAACCGACCGTCGGCCTCCCGGTGGGCGTCGGTGTAACGGCTCTCGGTGAACATGTTGGCGGCGGACTTGTACTCCCCGCGGGCCACGAACTGAGCCTCCAAGCCCGCCTTGGTCAGCGCGTCGCGCAGGAACAGCGCGTTGGTGGCGAACCCGATCAGCCCGACGGTGCCCGAGGGCTGCATCCAGACCTCGCCGAACGCCGACGCGAGGTAGTAGGACAGCGTCCCGGGGTAGGTCTCCGCCCAGGCCAGTGCCGGTTTGGCCGCGCTGAACACCGCGATAGCCTCGCGCAGTTCCTGCACCGCCGCCGGCGGGGCCGCGGGCAGTTGCACCCGGGCGATCAGGCCGGCGACACGGTCGTCCTCGGCGGCGCGGCGCAGTGCGGCGACGGCCTCCCGCAGCAGCATCGGCCGGCCCGCGCCGGTGACGAAACGCACCGGATCGAAGCCGGCCGTCTCCGGCGGCACGGACTCCACATCGAACTCCAGGATGCAGCGGTCCGGTACCCCGTGGTGGCGGGCGGTGTCGATCCGGCGGGATCCGGTCTTGATGAGGCCGCGCAGGTCCTTGGGCACACCGGGCAGGAGGGATCGCATGGTCCCGAGGCTACGTTTCCGGCGCGAGCAGACGCAAAAGGCTCCGACACGCCGAGCGTGCGGAGCCTTTTGCGTCTGCTCACCGGGGGGCGGGCGGGGGTGTGTCCGGGTTAGGAGACCTCGATGGCCGACCCGCCGGCGGCGGTGATCTTCTCCCGGGCGCTGCCGCTGAACTTGTGTGCGCTCAGGTTGACCTTGACGGTGAGTTTGCCGTCTCCGAGCACTTTGACCAGAGCGTTCTTGCGGACCGCGCCCTTGGCGACCAGATCCTCGAGGCTGACGTCACCGCCGGCCGGGAAGAGCCGGTTGATATCGCCGAGGTTGACCACCTCATAGGAGGTCCGGAACCGGTTCTTGAACCCCTTGAGCTTGGGCAGCCGCATGTGGATGGGCATCTGCCCGCCCTCGAAGGTCACCGGCACGTTCTTGCGCGCCTTGGTGCCCTTGGTGCCGCGGCCGGCGGTCTTACCCTTGGAGCCCTCACCGCGGCCGACGCGCGTCTTGGCCTTCTTCTCCCCCGGGGCGGGCCGCAGGTCGTGCAGTTTGATGACGTCGCTCATGATTCAGCCTCCACCGGTTCCACCTCGACGAGGTGATGCACAACCTTGATCAGCCCGCGGGTCTGCGGGCTGTCCTCCCGGACCACCGACTGGCGGATCTTGCGCAGCCCCAGCGTCCGCAGCGTCTCGCGCTGCTTCCAGCGCGCCCCGACGGTGCCCCGCACCTGGGTGATTCTGAGTTCGGCCATGGCGTATCAGATCCCTTCCCGCGCGGCGGCCGCGACCGCCGCCTCGCTCTCCCGGCGGGCCTTCAGCATCCCGGCCGGTGCGACGTCCTCGATGGGCAGACCGCGACGGGCCGCCACCTCTTCGGGACGCTGCAGCATCTTCAGCGCGGCCACGGTGGCGTGCACCACGTTGATCGCGTTGTCGCTGCCCAGCGACTTGGCCAGCACATCGTGCACACCGGCACATTCGAGCACCGCGCGGCAGGCGCCGCCGGCGATGACCCCGGTACCGGGGCTGGCCGGACGCAGCATCACCACACCGGCAGCCGCCTCGCCCTGCACCGGGTGGGTGATGGTGCTACCGATCAGCGGGACACGGAAGAAGTTCTTGCGAGCCTCCTCGACCCCCTTGGCGATCGCGGCGGGCACCTCTTTGGCCTTGCCGTAGCCGACCCCGACCATCCCGTGCCCGTCGCCGACGATGACCAACGCGGTGAAGCTGAACCGGCGGCCACCCTTGACCACCTTCGAGACCCGGTTGATCGCGACCACCCGTTCGAGGTAGTTGCTCTTCTCGCCGCCGTCGCGGCCGCCGCGGCCCCCGCGGTCATCCCGCCGGCCGCGGCCGCCGCGATCATCACGGCCCCCGCGGTCGTCACGGCCGCCGCGGTCGTCGACGCGGCTACCCGCAGCGGGCGCCCCGGCCTGCGGCGACACCTCGGGAGCTGAAGTCTGCTCCGTCATCATGCGGTCCTTCCGTTGTCTGTCTTGTTCCCGCGGCCGGTCATCAGAGTCGCAGTCCGCTCTCGCGGGCGGCATCGGCCAGCGCGGCGATCCGACCCCCGTAGGTGTTTCCGCCGCGGTCGAACACCACGGCCTGCACGCCGAGAGCCTTGGCGCGCTCAGCGATCAGCTGGCCGACCCGCTTGGCATGAGCCTTCTTGTCACCCTCGACCGCACGGACGTCGGCCTCGATGGACGAGGCGGCCGCCACGGTGATGCCGTTGCCGTCGTCGACCAGTTGCACATGGATGTGCCGGGCCGAGCGGTTGACCACCAGGCGGGGGCGCTCCGCGGTACCGACCACCTTCTTCCGCAGCCGGGCGTGGCGTCGCTGGCGGGCCACCCGCCGGGCAGCCGACGGCGTGATCCCAACCGGTGTGCGGTCGACGGGTCCCTCAGTTGTCGTGGTCTTAGCCATATCTACTTACCTGTCTTTCCGACCTTGCGGCGGATCTGCTCACCCTCGTAGCGCACGCCCTTGCCCTTGTAGGGGTCGGGGCGACGCAGACGACGGATGACCGCCGAGATCTGGCCGACCTTCTGCTTGTCGATGCCGGACACCGAGAACTTCGTCGGGCTCTCCACCGCGAAGGTGATGCCCTCGGGTGCCTCGATGAGCACCGGGTGGCTGTAGCCGAGGGCGAACTCGAGGTTGCTGCCCTTCTGCTGCACGCGGTAACCGACGCCGTAGATCTCCATCTTGGTGGTGTAACCCTCGGTCACACCGGTGATCAGGTTGGCCACCAGGGTCCGGGACAGACCGTGCAGCGAACGGCTCAGCCGCTCGTCGTTCGGCCGGGTCACCACGATGGCGCCGTCGTCGTCGCGCGAGACCGTGATCGGCTCGGCGACAGTCAGTTCCAACGCGCCCTTGGGGCCTTTGACCGCGAGTTTCTGGCCGTCGATGCTGACGTCGACGCCGGACGGGACCGGCACCGGCTGCTTACCAATACGCGACATGTCTAAACCTGTTCTCCCTGTCCGGCTACCACACGTACGCGAGGACTTCGCCGCCGACGCCCTCGCGGGCGGCCTGGCGATCGGTCTTCAGTCCGGCGGAGGTGGAGATGATCGCCACACCCAGCCCACCGAGAACCCGCGGCAGGTTGGTGGATTTGGCGTAAACCCGCAAACCCGGCTTGGACACCCGGCGCAGGCCGGCGAGGCTGCGCTCGCGATTGGGCCCGTACTTGAGTTTGACCACCAGCGCCTTGCCCACCCGGGCATCCTCGGTGCGGAAGTCGCTGATGTAGCCCTCGCTCTTGAGGATCTCGGCGATGTTGGCCTTGATCTTCGAGTGCGGCAGGGTCACCTCGTCGTGGTAGGCCGAGTTGGCGTTGCGCAGGCGGGTGAGGAAGTCCGCGATCGGGTCAGTCATCGTCATTTGGCGCTGCTCCTCCTCGTCGCTGCGCTCCGCATCGTCGTCATCGCAGTCATGTTGCGCTGCTCCTCCTCGTCGCTGCGCTCCGCATCGTCGTCATCGCAGTCATTGCTGTGCTCTCTCCCTCACCAGCTCGACTTCTGCACGCCAGGCAGTTCGCCGGCATGGGCCATCTCCCGCAGGCAGATTCGGCACAGGCCGAACTTGCGGTAGACAGCGTGCGGGCGGCCGCACTTGTTGCAGCGGGTGTAGGCCCGCACCGCGAACTTCGGCTTCTTCTTGGCCTTATTGACCAGAGCCTTCTTTGCCATTGCTCAGTTCTCCTTGAACGGGAAGCCCAGGGCTCGCAGCAGCGCGCGTCCCTCGTCGTCGTTAGTCGCCGAGGTGACGACGGTGATGTCCATACCGCGGGGCCGGTCGATGGAGTCCACGTCGATCTCGTGGAACACCGACTGCTCGGCCAGCCCGAAGGTGTAGTTGCCGTGGCCGTCGAACTGCTTGGCGCTCAGGCCGCGGAAATCGCGGATTCGCGGCAGGGCGATGGAAACCAGGCGGTCCAGGAACTCCCACATCCGGTCGCCGCGCAGGGTCACCCGCGCGCCGATCGGCATGCCCTCGCGCAGCTTGAACTGCGCGATGGACTTGCGGGCCTTGCGGATCTCCGGCTTCTGGCCGGTGATCAGGGCCAGGTCGTTGACCGCGCCGTTGATCAGCTTGGCGTCCCGGGCGGCGTCGCCGACGCCCATGTTGACGACCACCTTCACCACGCTCGGAATCTGCATGACGTTGGCGTAGTTGAACTCTTTGTTCAGGGCGTCGCGAATCTCGCTGCGGTAGCGGACCTTGAGCCGCGGCTGCACTTTCTCCTGAACCTCTTCGACAGAAGTCATGATGTGATGTCCTTGCCGTTGCGCTTGGAGATTCGAACCCGCTTACCGGTCTCCTCGTCGACCCGGTAGCCAACCCGGGTCGGGTTGCCGTCGGAGTCGACCACCATCACGTTGGAGACGTGGATGGGTGCTTCCTGGGTGACGATTCCGCCGGAGGAGGCGCCCCGCTCGTTGGCCGACTGCGCGGTGTGCTTCTTGATCCGGTTCACTCCCTCGACCAGGACCCGGTTGCGGGTCGGGTAGGCCTGGATGACCTTGCCCTTGGCGCCCTTGTCCTTACCGGCGATCACCAGCACGGTGTCGCCTTTGTGCACCTTCATCTACAGCACCTCCGGGGCCAGCGAGACGATCTTCATGAACCGCTTCTCCCGCAGTTCGCGGCCCACCGGGCCGAAGATGCGGGTGCCGCGCGGGTCGTTGTCGGCCTTGATGATCACCGCGGCGTTCTCGTCGAACTTGATGTAGCTGCCGTCCGGCCGGCGGCGCTCCTTGACCGTGCGCACCACAACCGCTTTGACCACGTCGCCGCGTTTGACGTTGCCACCCGGGATGGCGTCCTTCACCGTCGCGACGATGACGTCACCGATGCCGGCGTAGCGCCGCGACGAACCGCCGAGCACCCGGATACACAAGATCTCCTTGGCGCCGGTGTTGTCGGCGACCTTCAGCCGTGATTCCTGCTGGATCACCAGAACTCCCTAGGTTGTGCACGCGCGGGGGAAACCTTCGGCGCAAGCAGAAGGAACCTCGTCGTGCTTGGTCTCGTCCCCCGAGGGCACGCGGGGCCTGCGCGGGAAACGAGCTCACACGCCGGCCGAGGTCTGCCCCGGGCAACCCCCGAATACTAGGTCACCGGCACCGCGGCGGCCAAATCCGGCCGATCCCCCCGCGCCTCCCCACGCCTGTTCCCGGCGAGCAGACACAAAATCGCACTTCTGGCCCCGGAATTATGCGAGTTTGCGTCTGCTCGCGGGGGGGTTCGCGCCGGGTGCTACCGGCTGAGTACGCAGCGAAACCCGATATGGGTGGTGGAGGTGTCCTGGGACTCCGGTGACCGGGCGGCCGGGCGGAAGCGGTGGCAGTACTCCGGGGCACACAGGTGCGAGCCGCCCTTGAGGGTCTGCATGATCTGCGGATTCGGCTCGGCCGGCACCGGGCAGCAAGCCCCGGCCGGATCCGGTTGGCCCGAATACGGCGTGGTGGTCCATTCCCAGACGTTGCCGATCATGTCGACCAGGCCGAAACCGTTCGGCGGGAACTCGCCGACTGAGGACGTGCCGACCCAGCGCTCGGTGCCCTTCCCCTGGGCGCCGTCGTTGCGGTAGGGGAAGCGACCCTGCCAGGTGTTGGCCATCAGCCGCCCGTCCACCCGCGCCTCCTCGCCCCAGGCGTAGGC
>VERS01000495.1 GCA_018882545.1 Mycobacterium sp. | reverse complement strand
GTGCCGCACTGTCCCTGGCGGCCCGTTCGCCGGACTCCTCCCGCGATGTCAGCGCAGCCAAGGCCGCCGCCTGCGACGCCGCGCTGCTCTCAGCGCGGGCCTCGCTGCAGACCCACGGCGCGATCGGTTACACCGCCGAGCACGACCTGTCCCAACTGCTCCTGCGGGTGCAGGCGCTGAATTCGGCCTGGGGTGACCCAGCCCGCCACCGGCGTCGGGTGCTGGCGGGATTGCACACCCGGACTACGGAGGCGTGATGAGCCAGGAACGGCAACTCCTGCGGCAGACCGTCGCGGCCCTGGTCGACAAACACGCCGACTCCGCCGCGGTGCGCCGGGCGATGGACTCCGAGCGCGGCTACGACGAGGACCTCTGGGCCCTACTGTGCGAACAGGTGGGCGTGGCCGCCCTGGTCGTCCCCGAGGAGTTCGGCGGTGCCGGCGGCGAATTGGCCGACGCTGCAGTGGTTCTGGAGGAACTGGGCCGAGCACTGGGTCCCACGCCGCTGCTGGGCACCATCCTGGCCGAAACGGTCCTGCTGACCGCCGGTGAGAGTACGGACTGCCCCGACCGGGAAACCCTGGAGCGACTGGCCTCCGGCACCGCGGTGGGCACCGTGGTGTTCGACCCGGACTATGCGCTCAACGGCGACGTCGCCGATGTGGTTTTCGCCGTGGTGGACGGCCGCATCATGCGCTGGACCGACGCGAGCGTCGAGCCGGCCGCAACGATGGACCCCACCCGTCGACTGGCCCGGCTGCGCGGCGGGACGAAGACGGCGATCGTCGCCGATCCCGGAATCGCCGGCACCGCAGCGATCCTGCTGGCGGCCGAGCAGATCGGCGCCGCGGCGCGCTGCCTGGACCTGACGGTCGAATACACCAAGCAGCGGGTCCAGTTCGGCCGCCCGATCGGGAGTTTCCAGGCGCTCAAACACCGGATGGCCGACCTGTACGTCGCCGTCGAGGCGGCGCGGGCGGTGGTCGGTGATGCGGTGACCAACCCCAACACAGTGTCGGCCGCACTGGCTCGGCTGGCGGCCAGCGAAGCCTTCAGCACGGTGGCGGGCGAGGCCATCCAGCTGCACGGCGGGATCGCGATCACCTGGGAGCACGATATGCAGCTGTACTTCAAACGCGCACACGGCAGCACCCACCTGCTGGGGACGCCGCGCGAGCAGCTACGTCTGCTGGAGTCCCAGGTTTTCTAGCGTCTAGCCTTGGCGGTGTGAGCGTCAGTGCGGCAAGCCGCGCGGGTATTCCCCCGTTCTACGTCATGGACGTCTGGCTCGCCGCTGCACAACGCCAACGCAGCCACGGCGATCTGGTGAACCTGTCCGCGGGCCAGCCCAGCGCCGGTGCACCCGCCGTCGTCTTGGCCGCCGCCGAGCTTGCGCTTCAAACGATGCCGCTGGGATACACGGTCGCACTGGGCATTCCGGAACTGCGCCAGGCGATCGCCAGGTCCTACTTCGACCGGTACAGCCTGAACGTCGACGTGGACGACGTCATCCTCACCACCGGATCGTCCGGTGGTTTCCTGCTGACCTTTTTGGCATGCTTCGACGCCGGTGACCGGGTGGCGATTGCGAGTCCCGGATATCCCTGTTACCGCAATATCCTCGCGGCCTTGGGCTGTGAGGTCGTGGAGATCGAATGCGGCGCACAGACCCGTTTCCAGCCGACTGTGGCGATGCTGGCCGAGCTGGACCCACCGGTCAAGGGCGTGATCGTCGCCAGTCCGGCCAACCCGACCGGGACGGTGATCGCAGCCTCCGAACTGGCCGCCATCACAGGCTGGTGCGACGCTAACGGAGTCCGACTGATCAGTGATGAGGTTTACCATGGCCTGGTCTATCCGGGTGCCCCGCCAACCTCCTGCGCCTGGGAAACATCCCGCAACGCCGTTGTGGTGAACAGCTTTTCAAAGTACTTCGCGATGACCGGTTGGCGTCTGGGCTGGCTCCTGGTGCCCGCCGAGTTGCGCCGGACGGTGGACTGTCTGACCGGCAACTTCACCATCTGCCCGCCGGTGCTTTCCCAGTACGCCGCCGTGGCGGCATTCACCCCTGAGGGGATCGCCGAGGCGGAGGGTCACCTGCACCATTACGCGGCGAACCGGGAGACGTTGATCGCCGGTCTGCGCCAACTGGGGCTGAGGCGACTGGCACCGGCGGACGGGGCTTTCTATGTTTACGCCGACGTCTCCGACTTCACCTCCGACTCGCTGCGGTTTTGCGAACGGCTGTTGGCCGAGACCGGGGTGGCGATTGCTCCCGGGATCGACTTCGACCCGGGACGCGGCAACTCCTTCGTCCGGCTGTCGTTCGCCGGCCCGGCCGGCGATATCGACGAGGCCCTCCGTCGGCTGGGTCGGTGGCTGAACCGCTAGCGTGCCCCAGCCGTTAGCACTCGACGCCCACGAGTGCTAATCTGGGGGCGCACAGTGAAAGCTGCCCGCCAGGGTGGCGGGCTTCCGGACTATCAGGAGGTGAACTGCTGTGCTTCGCTTTGATCCCTTCAGTGACCTTGACCCAATGACCCGGGGCTTGCTGACCGGCCAGACCGGAACTGATCGAAGCCCCCGCTTCATGCCCATGGACCTCTACAAGGTCGACGACCACTACGTGCTGACCGCCGACCTGCCCGGAGTCGACCCCGGCTCGGTGGATGTCACGGTCGATAACGGCACCCTCACCCTGACGGCCCATCGCTCGGCGCGCTCAGAGGAGTCAGTCCAGTGGCTGACCGGGGAACGGTTCTTCGGCACCTACCGACGCCAACTCTCCCTCGGCGAGGGGGTGGACCCGACCAAGATCGCGGCCACCTACGAGAACGGCGTCCTCACGGTGACGATCCCGTTGGCCGAGCGGGCCAAAGCCAGACGGATCGAGGTGGTCCACGC
>VERS01000494.1 GCA_018882545.1 Mycobacterium sp. | reverse complement strand
GTCCACGAATCCTCGGTGGTGAAGATCGACCCGTCGATCCCCTTCGAGGTGGCCTGCCTGGTCGGCTGCGGGGTGACGACGGGATGGGGTTCGGCAACCCACACCGCGGGGATCAAACCGGGGGAGGACGTCGCGATCATCGGCGTCGGCGGTGTCGGCATGGCCGCACTGCAGGGTGCGGTGGCCTCCGGCGCTCGCAACGTCTTCGTCGTCGACCCGGTGGAGTGGAAGCGCGACCAGGCGCTGAAGTTCGGCGCCACCCACGTCTACGAGGACATCAACGCCGCGCTGATGGGCATCGCCGAGGCGACGGCGGGCTTGATGGCCAAGAAGGTGATCGTGACCGTCGGCGAACTCGACGGCGCCGACGTGGAGAACTACATGATGATCACCTCCAAGGCGGGCACCTGTGTGATGACGGCGATCGGCAGCATGACCGACACCAACGTCACCCTGAACCTGGCGATGTTGACCCTCATGCAGAAGAACCTGCAGGGCACCATCTTCGGCGGCGGTAACCCGTATTTCGACATCCCACAACTGCTGTCGATGTACAAGGCCGGCAAGCTCAACCTCGACGACATGATCACCCGGCAGTACAAGCTGGAGCAGATCAACGACGGCTACACCGACATGCTGGAAGGCCGCAACATTCGCGGCGTCATCCGCTACACCGACGAAGACCGGTAGATGGCAGCGGATCGGGCGCAGCAGACCGCCGCGCTGACCCCGGCCATGGCCGCCTCCCAGGCGTCGTGGCGATGCGTGCAATCCCACGACCGGGAGGGCTGGCTGGCCCTGATGTCACCCGATGTCGTCATCGAGGATCCGATCGGGCCGTCGGTCACCAACCCCGACGGTCTGGGGGTGCGCGGCAAGCAGGCCGTCGCCGCCTTCTACGACACCAATATCGCCGCCAACAACCTCACGGTGACCTGCGAGGAGAGTTTCCCGTCGAGTTCGCCGGACGAGGTGGCCCATATTCTGGTGCTGCGCAGCGCCTTCGACGGAGGCTTCACCAGCACGGTTCGCGGGGTGTTCTGCTACCGGGTCGACGACGACGGGCTGATCACCAACATACGCGGCTACTGGAACCTGGAGGGGATGGCGTTCGGGAAGCGGGCCTGAGCGGGACTCTGGGCAGACGCCGACCGAACCTGCCGAGGCCCACGCCCTAGGCTGGGCACTATGTCGTCGATCTTCACCATGATCATCAACGGCGAACTGCCGGGCCGTTTCGTCTACCAAGACGACCTGGGCAACGACGGGGTCGTCGCCTTCCTCACCATCGAGCCGATGACACCGGGTCATACCCTCGTAGTGCCCCGCGCCGAGGTGGACAACTGGCAGGACGTCGATCCGTTGTTGTTCCACCGGGTGATGGACGTGGCACAGCGCATCGGCAGGGCGGTGTGCTCGGCGTTCGACGCGAAACGAGCCGGGATGATCATCGCCGGCCTGGAAGTGCCGCACCTGCATGTGCACGTGTTCCCGGCCTACAACCTGACCGACTTCGGCTTCGCCCACGTCGACCGCAACCCCTCGGCGGAGTCACTTGACGCCGCACAGGCCAAGATCAAGGCCGCGTTGGCCGCGTTGGGCTGAGCCGCCGCCGGACCCGAGGAACGACCCTGATCCGGCCGCGGCGGTCCTACACTTGGCCGATGGACTTCGCGAAGTTGCTGGCCGACATTGCCTCAACCCCGGTGCGGGTGGGCCTGGCGGCCGCCGGTGCGGGCCTTGAGGTCGCTGAGGCGGCCCTGGACCTTGCCAAACGGGGCCTCGGCGACGCCACCGTGCCCTCCCCCAGCGAGTCGGTCGCCCACCTGCTCGGTCTCGACGAGACCATCGAGCGGGCCAACCGGTTCGCGGCGTTGCTCGACGAGGACACCCCACTGGGACGGGCGCTGGCCACCGACGGCGCCGTGGACCGCCTGCTGCGGCCGGGTGGACTGGTCGACAAGCTGCTGGCGCCCGACGGCGTGCTGGACCGGATGACCGTCGAGGGTGGCGCGGTGGACCGCGCCCTGGCCCCCGGCGGCCTGATCGACCGCCTCTTCGCCGAGGACGGCGTTCTCGAGCGGGTGCTGGCCGAGGAGGGGATGGCCGAACGGCTGCTCGCCGAAGGCGGTCTGATCGACACACTGACCGCCAAGAACGGCCCCTTGGAGCAGTTCACGGCGGTTACCGACTCACTGAACCGGCTGGCGCCCGGGATGGAGGAACTGGCCCCGACCATCGAGATGCTGCGGGAGGCCGTGGTGGCG
Source organism: Mycobacterium sp. (assembly GCA_018882545.1). GTDB lineage: Bacteria > Actinomycetota > Actinomycetes > Mycobacteriales > Mycobacteriaceae > Mycobacterium. Next base: position 638 of record VERS01000494.1, on the reverse strand, counting down.
ATGACCCTGGTGGTCAACCCGCTGAGCAACATCGCCGAACGCATCCCGATGCCGCGGCGGGGCCGCTGGCCGCTGGGTTTGTTCGGCGGCGATGAAGACCAGGACGACCGCGAGGCTCGCGGCGACTACAACCGATAGGGTGTCGGTGGTCGGTCCCATCCACCGAGGCCGGCGCGCCTCCTTAGCTCAGTGGTAGAGCACTCGCCTTGTAAGCGAAAGGTCGTCGGTTCAATCCCGACAGGGGGCTCCATCAGGCGATTGAGTGAATGCACGCCGTGTAATTCGACCTGGCCGAGGCCGCTGCCGACGGCCGCACCTACGCAGTCACCGCCGGGCACTGCGGCCAGCCCGGCGCCGAGGTGGTCGCGCCGGCATCCGGAGGCCTCGGATCCATCGCCGACGCTGTCGTCGTGAAAGACGGCTTGCACAAAGGTGTCGACGTCGCCCTGGTCGACTTCGGCACAAGCGTCATTCCCGGCACCGTGAACGGCTACCCGGTCAGCATGTAGAAGAGGATCGCCGCGGCGAAGGACGCCACGAACGCCACGCAAATCCACAGGGTGAATCGGCGCTCGAGGTTCATCGCAGCGTCCTCGCTGTCGTGCCTCAACCGCCATGCCCCGACGACCGCGCTGGCC
>VERS01000493.1 GCA_018882545.1 Mycobacterium sp. | reverse complement strand
GGTCTGTTCGAGGCGCGCTGGCTCGACGCCGCCGTCGCCGACCGGCCGGTGGTGCTGCGGGCCTGGGACTACCACACGGTGTGGTGCAACTCCGCGGCGCTGAACCGGGCCGGTATCACCGCGAACACCCCCGATCCGCCGCTGGGAGAGATCCCGCACCGCGAGGACGGCTCGGTTCTCGGGACCCTGCGCGAGTGGGGTGCGGTGGATCTGGTCATGAACGTCATGCCGCCACGCGGTGAGGACGTCCGCATCGCCGCTCTCAGAACCGCCGCCGATTACCTGCTGGCTCGCGGCGTCACCTGGGTGCAGGACGCCTGGGTCGAACCTGACGACGTCGAAACGTATGTGGCCGCCGCTGATTCGTTACGGCTACGGTTCAACCTTGCCCTATACGCCGACCCCCGTCACTTCGACACCCAGGTCGGCCAGTTCGCCGACTCGCATCGCCGCGTCGAGGATGCCGGCTCACCGCTGCTGACCGCCAACACCGTCAAGTTCTTCGCCGACGGGGTGGTGGAGAACGAGACCGGTGCGCTCCTGGAGCCCTACTGCTCCGGGTTGCACCACCACGGCCAGCGGAACTGGGAGGGCGACACACTCGCCCATGCCGCTGCCCGCGTCGACGAACTGGGGCTGCAGATCCACATCCACGCCATCGGCGACGCCGCCGTGCGCCAAGCCCTTGACGCTATCGAATTCGTCATCGCGCGCAACGGCATACGCGACCGCAGACCGGTGATCGCCCACGCTCAACTGGTCGATGATGCCGATATCGGCCGATTCGCCGCTCTCGGGGTGATCCCGAATATGCAGCCACTGTGGGCGCAGATGGACCCGTTGATGACAGTGCTCACCGTCCCGAGACTGGGTGTGCGCCGCGCGGACCGGCAGTACCGGATGGCCTCGCTGCTGGAAAGTGGCGCGCGACTGGCGTTCGGCTCGGACTGGCCGGTGTCCTCCGGGGCGCCCCTGGAGGGCATTGCGGTGGGGATTTCGCGGCGCACGGCCGACGGTGAACCCGAGGGCGGCTGGACTCCGGCGGAGATCCTGCCCATCGACCGGGCGTTATCGGCTTACACCGCGGGAGTGGCCTACCAGGCGTTCGCCGAGTCGAGTTGGGGGGGCATCTTCGCAGGAGCCAGCGCTGACCTGGTCTGGCTGGACCGCGATCCGCGCCCGACACCGCCCCTGGACCTGCCCTCCATCGCGGTGCGCGCAACCTACCTGTGTGGCCGGCCCGCCTATCTGGCCACCGACTGAAAGGCACCCCGCCTATGTCCCCGTCCACGAACGCACCCACGCCCGGACCGCTGGTCGCCGAACCCGACCCTCGCCTCCGGCGGGCCCTGGGGCTGCCGTCGCTGGTGCTGTTCGGTCTGGTCTACATCGTGCCCCTCACGGTGTTCACCACCTACGGCATCGTCACCGAGACCACCGGCGGCCGCGTCCCGGTCGCCTACATCGTCACGCTCGTGGCGATGGGGTTCACCGCGCTGTCCTACGCGCGGATGGCCGTTGCCTACCCGGTGGCCGGATCGGCCTACACCTACGCCCAGAAGGCGTTCGGTGCCCCCATCGGTTTCCTCGCCGGTTGGTCGCTGCTGCTCGACTATCTGTTCCTGCCGATGCTGAACTACCTGGTCATCGGGATTTATCTACAGGCTGCCTTCCCGGCCGTTCCGGCCTGGGTGTTCGTGGTGGTCGCGGTGGCGATCGTCACGGTGCTCAACGTGGTCGGCATCGTCTCGGTCGCGCGGGCCAACTTCCTCATCATTGCGGTCCAGACGATCTTCATCGTCACCTTCCTCGCCATGGCGGTGGCGACCCTGTCGGGACGCGGTGCCGTCGACCTGGCCGCACCGTTCCGCGGTGACGGGTCGGCCACCGGGATCGGCGTCGTCTTTGCCGGGGCGGCCGTGCTCTGTCTGTCGTTCCTCGGATTCGACGCCGTCTCAACGCTTTCCGAGGAGGCTAGAAATCCGATCCGGGATGTGCCCCGGGCAATCATCGCGGCGACTCTGGCGGCCGGGACGATCTTCATCGCGCTGTCCTATCTGTCGCAGTTGGTGTTTCCGTCCAACGCCTTCGCCGATGTGGACTCCGGTGCGCTGGACGTGATGCGGACCGCGGGCGGGAAGTTCCTGGAGAGCTTCTTCACCGCAGCCTACGTCGCCGGTGCGTTGGGGTCGGCGCTGACCTCGCAGGCGTCGGTGGCGCGCATCTTGTTCGCGATGGGCCGGGACGGGATTCTGCCGCGGCGTTTCTTCGGACACATCTCGCCGCGGTTCAGTACACCGGTCTACGCCATCGGACTGGTCAGCGCGGTCTCGCTGTTGGCGCTGGTGCTCGACCTCGCCACCATGGCGTCGATCATCAGTTTCGGTGCGTTGGCCGCCTTCTCGGCCGTGAACCTCGCGGTCATCAAGCACTACTTCATCGACCGTGCGGAGCGCGGCGGTGCATCACTGCTGCGGCATCTGATCCTGCCCGGGATCGGTTTCGTCCTGACCGTCTGGTTGTGGACCAGCCTGTCGCAGCTGACCTTGGTGGTCGGCCTGTGCTGGCTGGCCGTCGGACTGCTCTGGCTGCTCTCCGTTACCCGCGGTTTCCGGCGCCCGACGCCGGTGATGGACATCGAACCCGACTGACGGGGATCCGAATCACGGACCGGGCGGTCGCGGGCCAGTGATCCGGCGAATCTCGCGGACGACGATGCGCAACCCTGGTGTGACGTTCATCAGAGTTCGCAGGAACGAGTCGTCCGTCCCGCCGCGCCAGGGCGCACCGTCGTCGGACGCATCGTCCTCCGGCGCGCCGTCGTCGATCGACGCATTGCCTGCCACGGATCAATAGTGACACCCGGGCCCGCCGGGGGCCCTGAAAACCTGTAACGACATGAGCGGCGGGGGG
>VERS01000492.1 GCA_018882545.1 Mycobacterium sp. | reverse complement strand
GTGCTGCAGGTGGGCTCGACCCGAGTCGGTGTCGGCTGCCAGAGCCCGCCCGGCCGGGCCGACGAGGTGCGTCCGTTCTGCGCGCAGGTCCTCACCGCTGTCCGTGAGATCGCTGGGGCGTTTTGACCTGCGCCAATCCCCGACGGTAGGCTTCAGCGCTGGCGTGCGGTACGCCGCGGGACAACTGCGGTGTCAACCGGCTTCTCGGGTCAACGTTGGTCGCCGAGGAACTCCGACCGCCGACGCCCGACCGGCACCCGGCTAGCCGGGATCCAAGCCCCCACGGGGACCGAGAGAAAGGGACACGCTGTGCCCACATACACGCCGAAGGCGGGTGACACCACGCGTTCGTGGTACGTCATCGACGCCACCGACGTGGTGCTCGGCCGGCTGGCCGCCGCGGTGGCAAATCTGCTGCGCGGCAAGCACAAGCCGACATTCACGCCCAATGTCGACGGCGGTGACTTCGTCATCGTCGTCAACGCCGACAAGGTCGCCATCGCGGGCACCAAGCTCACCAACAAGATGGCCTACCGCCACTCGGGTTATCCCGGCGGCCTGCGGTCGCGCACCATCGGCGAGATGATGCAGAAGCAACCCGACCGGGTCGTCGAGAAGGCGATCGTCGGCATGCTGCCCAAGAACAAGCTGGGCCGCCAGATCCAGCGGAAACTGAAGGTCTATGCGGGCCCCGCGCATCCGCACACCGCCCAGCAGCCGATGCCCTACGAGATCAAGCAGGTGGCGCAGTGACCGAAGCCAACGAGACCAACGAGATCCCCGAACTCCACGAGTCGGATGAGTCGCCCGAGGCGGTTGAGGTGAACACCGAGGTCGAGGTGAACACGGGGACTGAGGCCGCCGCGGAGGCTGAGGCTGCCCCGGAGGCCGAGGCTGCCCCGGAGGCCGCACCCGCCGTGGAGTCCGCCCCCCGCCAGCCGGTCATCATCGACCGGCCGATCCAGACCGTCGGCCGCCGCAAAGAGGCGGTGGTCCGGGTCCGGCTGCTTCCCGGAACCGGCCAGTTCCACCTCGACGGCCGTTCGCTGGAGGACTACTTCCCGAATAAGGTGCACCAGCAGCTGATCAAGGCGCCGCTGGTGACCGTCGACCGGGTGGACAGCTTCGACATCTACGCCCACCTCGACGGCGGCGGCCCGTCCGGGCAGGCCGGCGCGCTGCGCCTGGCGATCGCCCGGGCGCTGATTCTGGTCCAGCCCGAGGACCGGCCGGCGCTGAAGAAGGCCGGGTTCCTCACCCGCGACCCGCGCGCCATCGAGCGCAAGAAGTACGGGCTGAAGAAGGCCCGCAAGGCGCCCCAGTACAGCAAGCGCTGATCAACCGCCGGGCTCAGATGGTGCTGTTGCCCGCCTTCGAGCGACAACTCTGCGCCGCAGAGCCGTTTGTCGAGAGGTTTTGAACCTATGGGCCGACTGTTCGGGACCGACGGCGTGCGGGGTGTCGCCAACCGGGAACTGACCGCCGAGCTGGGGTTGGCGCTCAGCGCCGCTGCCGCCCGCCGGCTCGCCCCCGCGGCCGCGGGCCACCGCTTCGCGGTGGTCGGTCGGGATCCGCGGGCGAGCAGCGAGATGCTCGAAGCGGCCGTCGTCGCCGGGCTGACCAGCGAGGGTGTCGACGCGTTGTTGGTCGGCGTGCTGCCCACCCCGGCCGTCGCCTACCTGACGGCGGCCTATCAGGCCGACCTCGGTGTGATGATCTCCGCATCGCACAATCCGATGCCCGACAACGGCATCAAGATCTTCGGTCCCGGCGGCCACAAACTCGACGACGACGTCGAGGACCGCATCGAGGAACTTGTCGCGCAGGGTCCCGGCCTGCGGCCCGTCGGCGCCGCGATAGGCCGGGTCAAGCAGCCCGGCGATGCGCTCGACCGCTATCTGGAGCACCTGGTCGGCGCGACCGGAACCCGCCTCGACGGGCTGACCGTCGTCGTCGACTGTGCCAACGGCGCCGCCTCGGCAGCCGCCCCGCGGGCCTATGCCGCCGCCGGCGCGCGGGTCATCGCCATCAACGACCAACCCGACGGCCTCAACATCAACGACGGCTGCGGCTCAACCCACCTCGGTCCGCTGCAGGACGCCGTCCGGGCGCACGGCGCGGACCTGGGACTGGCCCACGACGGCGACGCAGACCGCTGCCTGGCCGTCGACGCCGCCGGTCAGGTGATCGACGGTGACGCGATTATGGCCGTGCTCGCCTTGGCGATGCAGGAGGCCGGAGAACTGGCCTCCGACACGCTGGTGGCCACCGTGATGAGCAACCTCGGCCTGCACCTGGCGATGCGCGAGGCCGGGATCGCGGTGCGCACCACCGCCGTCGGCGACCGCTACGTCCTGGAGGAACTCCGGGCGGGGGAGTACAGCCTGGGCGGAGAGCAGTCCGGGCACATCGTCTTGCCGGCCTTCGGAACCACCGGCGACGGAATCCTCACCGGCCTGCGCCTGATGGGCCGGATGGTGCAGACCGGCACACCGCTGGCCGCACTGGCCGCCCCGATGCAGTCGATACCGCAGATCCTCATCAACGTGAAGGTCGCCGACAAGGCCACCGTTGCCCAGGCTCCCGCCGTGCAGTCCGCGGTTGCCGCCGCAGAGGCCGAACTCGGCGACACCGGCCGGATCCTGCTGCGCCCGTCGGGCACCGAGCAGATCGTCCGGGTGATGGTCGAGGCCACCGACGAAGACACCGCCCGTGAGGTCGCCGACCGGGTAGCCAAGTCGGTCAGTTCCCAGCGCTGAATCCGCCCCGGGTCGTCACCGGGAACCGGATCGGGTCACCGGGCGTCCTAACCGGTATGGACACCACTGCCCGAACCGCTGTCGATCCGCCCGCGCTGCGGGCCGCGGGGCTGCGAATGGACGCCGCCGCCGATGCACTGCACGCGGCCCTCGCC
>VERS01000491.1 GCA_018882545.1 Mycobacterium sp. | reverse complement strand
GAGTCGAACCGCACACCGGTGCGGGGATGGGGCCAGCCGGTCACGGCCTCGAATCTATGCTGCGAGCGGTGAGAACCTCACGCGGGCCGGTGCTGCTGATCCTGTGCTCGTGCTTTTTGGCCGCCGCGGCCAACGGGGTTTCGCTGGTCGCGCTGCCGTGGCTGGTGCTGGAGCGCACCGGCAGCGCCTCGGCAGCGTCGGTGGTGGCCGCGGCCGCGACGTTGCCCCTGCTGGCGGCGACACTCGTCGCCGGCACCGCCGTGGACTTCCTCGGCCGCCGCCGGGTCGCGGTGCTGGCCGATGTGCTCTCGGCCGCATCGGTGGCCGCAATCCCGGTGCTGGCCATGACGGCCGGCATGGACATCCTCAACACCGCGGTGCTGGCGGGCCTGGCCGCCCTCGGCGCGTTCTTCGACCCGGCCGGGATGACCGCGCGGCAGTCCATGCTGCCCGAGGCCGCCGAGCGGGCCGGGTGGACCCTGGACAAGACCAACAGCGTTTACGAAGCCACCTTCAGCCTGGCCTACATCGCCGGGCCCGGCATCGGCGGCATGCTCATCGCGACCATCGGCCCGGTGAACGCCATGTGGGTCACCGCCGCCGCCTTCGCCGGGTCGATCCTGGCGATGGCCGCCCTGCGGCTCTCCGGTGCCCAGCGTCCCGAACAGCCGCCCGAGGGTGTGTTGTCCGGGGTCCTCGAAGGCCTCCGGTTCGTCTGGAACAACAAGGTCCTGCGCACCCTGGGCCTGATCGACCTGGCCATCACCGGGCTGTACCTGCCGATGGAGAGCGTGCTGTTCCCCAAGTACTTCTCCGACCGCAATGAACCGGCCCATCTGGGCTGGGTGTTGATGGCGCTGTCGATCGGCGGGTTGATCGGGGCGTTGAGTTGGACGGTGCTCTCCCGGATCACCAGTAAACGCGCCACCGTCCTGACCGCGACGATGACGTTCGGGCTGGCTTCGCTGGCCATCGGGTTCCTGCCTCCGCTGCCGGTGATCCTGGTGCTGTCGGCGGTCGTCGGCCTGGTCTACGGCCCGATCGGCCCGATCTACAACACGCTGCTGCAGTCGCGCACACCCGAGCATCTGCGCGGCCGGGTGGTCGGGGTGATGACCTCGATGGCTTACGCCGCCGGTCCGGTCGGATTCATGATCGCCGGTCCGCTGGTCGACCGGTTCGGCCTGACCGCCGCCTTCCTGTCGCTGGCTGTCCCGATCGTGGTGATCGCCTCGGTGTGCCCGTGGATAGCGGCGTTGCGGGAGTTGGACCAACAACCGGTCGGCCGCTGAGGACGGTGTCGTGTTCCATCACCGACGCCGCCGGTTACGCAGGCGGTTCGGCGCTGCATCGGGTCCGGACGGCTCGGCCTACGATTGAGGCGTGCACCCCGCTCTGGCCGGCCTCGTCGCGGAACTGCCCGACGGTGCGGTCGTCACCGATCCCGACATCCTGGCCTCCTACCGCCACGACCGGGCGATGGATCCCGCGGCGGGTACCCCCCTTGCGGTGGTGCGCCCCACGAAAACCGCGGAGGTGCAGACGGTTCTGCGCTGGGCCAGTGCCCACCGGATCCCGGTGGTACCGCGCGGGATGGGGACCGGGCTGTCCGGCGGGGCGACCGCGGTCAGCGAGGGCATCGTGCTCTCGACCGAGAAGATGCGCGATATTCACGTCGATCCGGTGACCCGGACCGCCGTGGTTCAACCGGGCCTGCTCAACGCGGAGGTCAAGAAAGCCGTCGCCGAGTACGGGCTGTGGTACCCGCCGGACCCGTCGTCCTATGAGATCTGCAGCATCGGCGGCAACATCGCCACCAACGCCGGCGGGCTGTGTTGTGTGAAGTACGGCGTCACCACCGACTACGTGCTGGGCCTGCAGGTGGTGCTGGCCGACGGCACCGCGGTGCGCCTGGGCGGGCCGCGCCTGAAGGACGTCGCCGGACTGAGCCTGACCAAGCTGTTCGTTGGCAGCGAGGGAACCCTCGGGGTGGTCACCGAGGTGACCCTGCGCCTGCTGCCGCCCCAGCACACCACCGCGACCGTGGTGGCCACCTTCGATTCGGTGGAGGCCGCAGCCGGTTCGGTGGTCGAGATCACCGGCACGATCCGGCCCTCGATGCTGGAGTTCATGGATGCCGTCGCCATCAACGCCGTCGAGGACAAGCTCAAGATGGGTCTGGACCGGGACGCGGCCGCCATGATGGTCGCCGCCTCTGACGAACGCGGACCCGCCGGCGCGGCCGATGCCGAGTTCATGGCGCGGGTGTTCACCGAAGCCGGTGCCACCGAATGCTTTTCGACCGACGACCCGCGCGAGGGTGAGGCCTTCGTGGCGGCGCGCCGCTATGCCATCCCCGCAGTGGAGGCTAAAGGCTCACTGCTGCTCGAGGACGTGGGGGTGCCGCTGCCCCGGCTCGCCGATCTGGTCGGCGGGGTGGCGAAGATCGCCGCCGAGGCTGGCCTGACCATCTCGGTGATCGCCCACGCCGGCGACGGCAACACCCACCCGCTGATCGTCTACGACCCCGATGACGTCGCGATGACGTCGCGGGCGCACAAGGCGTTCGGCGACATCATGGACCTGGCGGTCAGCCTCGGTGGGACCATCACCGGCGAGCACGGGGTCGGGCGGCTCAAGAAGCCGTGGCTGGCCGGACAGTTGGGCCCGGAGGCCATGGAACTGAACCGTCGAATCAAGGCCGCACTGGATCCCGACGGGATCCTCAATCCCGGTGCGGTGATTTAGCTCGGCGCTGTTCACCGAAAGTGCGCTCAGCGCGATTTTTCGGCCGATTTCGCGCGCTGGACGCACTCTCGGCGTTGACCGGGCAACCCGGCGCACGACTACTCCGCGAAGCGCTGCTCACCGCCTGTATCCACCGTGGGCGCCACGCTGGCCGGGCCGAGCATCGA
>VERS01000490.1 GCA_018882545.1 Mycobacterium sp. | reverse complement strand
GCGTCAAGATCCCCGCCGGGGTCGCCGACGGGATGCGGGTCCGGCTGGCGGCACAGGGCGAGGTCGGCCCGGGCGGCGGTCCAGCCGGTGACCTCTACGTGGAGGTGCACGAACAACGTCACGACGTCTTCGTCCGCGACGGTGACGACCTGCGCTGCACCATCGACGTCCCGATGGTGGACGCGGCGCTGGGCACCACCGTCACCCTCGACGGCATCCTCGACGGCCCGATCGAGATCACCATCCCACCCGGCACCCAGCCCGGCTCGGTGACCACGCTGCGCGGCCGCGGGATGCCGCGACTGCGCTCCGAGGCGCGCGGGGATCTGCACGCCCACATCGAGGTCACCGTGCCCGCCAAAATCGACGCCCGGGGCCGGGAATTGCTCGCCGAGTTCAAAAGCCGCAGCGCCGAACAGGCCGGAGTCCGAAGCGCCGGCGCGGTCGCTCCGGCGGGTGGCGGCGGGCTGTTCAGCCGGCTGCGGGAAACCTTCACCGGCCGTTAGCGGTGGCGGCGACCCTGTTCTACGCCGAGACGATCCCGGCCGTCGGCGCCACCGCGGTCGTCGGCGGCGACGAGGGCTTCCACGCCGCGTCGGTTCGCCGCATCCGGCCCGGGGAAACCCTGCGACTCTCCGACGGCGCCGGCACGCTGGCCGACTGCGTGGTGCAAAACGCCGACAAGAGCAGCCTGACCGCCCAGGTCACGGCGCGCTGGACGGCCCGGCGCCCGCAGCCCCCGGTGACGGTGGTGCAGGCGATTCCCAAGGCGGAGCGTTCCGAGTTGGCCGTGGAACTGGCCACCGAGGCCGGGGCTGACGAGTTTTTCGCCTGGCAGGCCGAGCGCTGTGTGGCCCGCTGGGACGGCGACCGGGCCGCCAAGGGCCTACGCCGGTGGCGGGCGGTCGCCCGATCCGCGGCCCGGCAGTCGCGCCGCGCCTGGATCCCGCCGGTGAGCGGTCCGCTGTCCACCGGTGAACTGTGCGGCTACCTGGGCAGCCACCCGGCGGCGGTGGCATTGCTGCTGCACGAGTCGGCCGAACGCCCGCTAGCCGACGTCCCATTGGCCCAGGCCGACGCGGTGGTGGTGATGGTCGGGCCGGAGGGCGGGGTCGCCGAGGCTGAGGTGGCTGCGCTGACCTCCGCCGGGGCCGTGCCGGTCCGACTCGGGCCCACCGTGCTGCGTACCTCCACGGCCGCCGCGGTGGCGCTAGGGGCCCTCGGGGTGCTCACCACCCGGTGGTCGGTCGACTGAGGTCTACCGCCTGCCGCGCCGGCCTACCGCGTCGGCCTGCCGCGCCGAGATTGCATCCACGCAGCCCCCAGCCCGTATTTTGCCTGCGTGGATGCAATCTCGCACGGTGGGCGGCCAGGGCGGCGGTAGAATCGGGGTGGATCGGGCCAAAGTGGTAAACCCGAAGAAAGCAGGCATCGAACTGACGCCCCGCGAGACCAGTACTGCCGCGCAGATCCGCAGCAGCATGACCGTTCCGCCCGACCTCGTCCTGGGCCTGTTGGGCTCCGCCGACGAGAATCTGCGTGCCCTGGAGGCCAATCTCGCCGCCGACGTGCACGTCCGCGGCAACACCGTCAACCTCTCCGGCGCCTCGGCGGACGTGGCCCTGGCCGAACGGGTGATCTCCGAACTCATCGCCGTCGTCGCCAGCGGGCAGGCGTTGGCGCCCGATGCGGTCCGGCGCAGCGTGGCGATGGTGGCGGGGGAGGACAACACCTCACCGGCGGAGGTGCTGACGCTGGACATTCTGTCCCGGCGCGGCAAGACCATTCGCCCCAAGACGCTGAACCAGAAGCGCTACGTCGACGCCATCGACGCCAACACCGTCGTCTTCGGTATCGGGCCTGCCGGTACCGGCAAGACCTACCTCGCGATGGCCAAAGCCGTTCAGGCGCTTCAGACCAAGCAGGTCACCCGCATCATCCTGACGCGGCCCGCCGTGGAAGCCGGTGAGCGGCTTGGCTTTCTGCCCGGCACACTCAGCGAGAAGATCGACCCCTATCTGCGGCCGTTGTACGACGCCCTGCACGACATGATGGATGCCGAGGCGATCCCGAAGCTGATGAGCGCGGGGGTGATCGAGGTGGCGCCACTGGCCTACATGCGGGGCCGGACGATCAACGACTCATTCATCATTCTCGACGAGGCGCAGAACACCACCGCCGAGCAGATGAAGATGTTCCTCACCCGTCTGGGCTTCGGTTCCAAAATAGTTGTCACAGGCGATATCACCCAGGTGGATCTCCCGGGCGACTCGCGTTCCGGTCTGCGCGCGGCAATCGACATCCTCGACGGCATCGAAGACATCCATTTCTCCGAACTCACCAGTGCCGACGTGGTGCGCCATCGGCTGGTGTCCGACATTGTCGACGCCTACGCCCGAGCCTCCGATCAGCCGGGGCTCAACCGGGCGCAGCGCCGGCGGCACTAGGCGCCTGCATGATCGAGGTGTCCAACGAGTCGGGTGTCGACGTCTCCGAAGAGGAATTGATCAGCGTCGCGCGCTTCGTCATCCGCAAGATGAACGTCAACCCGGCCGCCGAGTTGTCGATGGTGCTCCTGGACCTGGCCGCGATGGCCGATCTGCACATGCGGTGGATGGACCTGCCCGGCCCGACCGACGTGATGAGCTTCCCGATGGACGAACTCGAGCCCGGCGGCCGCCCGGACGCCCCCGAGCCCGGGCCGTCGATGCTGGGGGACATCGTGCTGTGCCCGCAGTTCGCCGCTGAGCAGGCCGCGGCGGCGGGTCACAGCCTGGGTCAGGAACTGGCCCTGCTCACCGTGCACGGTGTGCTGCACCTGCTGGGTTATGACCACGCCGAACCGGATGAGGAGAAGGAGATGTTCACCCTGCAGCGCCAACTCCTCGAGGAGTGGGTCGCCGAGCAGGTCAACGC
>VERS01000489.1 GCA_018882545.1 Mycobacterium sp. | reverse complement strand
ACCAGGTACTCCTGCGCGTAGTCGCAGAAGAAGGCGCGGTCGCCGGCGGCGATGCAGCCGCGGGGCAACTCGTTGGGACGCGGAAGGATGCCCAGCGGCTGCTGCTTGGCCGCCCGCAGTTCGGCCGATTTGTCCGGAAGCTGCTCGATCATGGTGTCCAGCACCAGGTTTCGTCGTACCAGGGCGCCGTCGGGATTGGTGTAGGGATTGAGCGCGGTAGTGGACTGGACGAGGCCGGCCAGCAGGGCCGACTGTTCCCAGTTCAAATTCGATGCGTCGATGCCGAAGTAGGTCTGCGCGGCGTCCTGGATCCCGAACGCGCCGTTGCCGAACGAGACCAGGTTGAGGTACCGGGTGAGGATCTCCGGTTTCGTCAGGGTCTTGTCCAGGCTCAGTGCCATTCGGATCTCGCGGAGTTTGCGAGCCGGCGTCGGTTCTACCGCTGCCCGCTTCTCGGCGTCGTTCTGGGCCAGCACCAGCAACTGGTAGTTCTTGACGTACTGCTGCTCGATGGTCGAGCCGCCGCGGGTGGCCAGATCCCCGGAGGCGTAGCCGGCCAGGCCGGTCAGGGTGCCCTTCCAGTCCACCCCGTTGTGTTCGGCGAAACGCTTGTCCTCGATCGCGACTATCGCCAGTTTCATGGTGTCGGCGATCTTGTCGTTGGGGACCTCGAAGCGACGCTGGGAGTACAGCCACGCGATCGTGTTGCCCTTGGCGTCGACCATCGTGGTGACCGCTGGCACGTCGCCCTCCAGGACCTGGGCTGAACCGTTGGCCACGATCTCCGACGCGCGGTTGGACATCAGGCCCAGGCCGCCTACAACAGGGAACAGCAGGGCCGCGACGAGTACACCGGCCAGCAGGCACGACCAAACCAGCTTGGTTATCGTGGACCCGACGGACGGGCGTTCCGGCATGGGCTACAGCGTACTGAGCGATTTGCGGGCCCGAGGCGCACGCCCGGCGGGGCCGTCGGCACCTGCGTTTTCTGACACCGGAGACACAAAACCGCAGTTCATGGTGAGGCTGGACGGTTGTGCCAAAAAACGTGTGGTCCGACTGTTGCGCAAACGAGACCTGACCACCTATTTTAAGCGGACAGTGCGACGCAGGTAACACTCGCTTCGCAATGTGGCGTAGGTCGCACCGCGTCCTGCACCGGAGGGATTCGCCGCCCGGATACGGCGGCTGAGACGAAGGGATCGCCCGTGTCGGGGACTCGGCCCGCAGCCCGCAGGACTAGCTCAGTATCGTTGCACAGTTCGGTTCAGACGGTGAACGGAGAGGCCCGAATCGCCTGGGTGTCTAAAGCGCTGTGTCGGACGTCCGATCCTGACCAGTTGTTCGTGCGGGGTGCCGCCCAGCGCAAGGCCGCCGTCATCTGCCGGCACTGCCCAGTGATGATGGAGTGCGGCGCCGACGCCCTGGACAACCGGGTGGAGTTCGGGGTCTGGGGCGGGATGACCGAACGGCAGCGACGCGCCCTGCTCAAGCAGCACCCTGAGGTGTCCTCGTGGGCGGAGTTCTTCGCCGCCCGCCAGCATCGCAGCGTCGGCTGACGCCGCTCAGGTCTCGCCGGTGATCTGATCGGCGATCGCCTGCAGCGCGTTCATATCCGAGACGTCGAACGGCAGTGAGGGCACGCCCACGACCGGCACATGCGGATTGGCGCCGGTGAACCGCGACAGCAAACGCACCTCCCGCTTGGCAGTCTGTCCACGGTCGGCGTGGATGCGCAGCACCGCCGCCGCCAACGCACTGCCGTTGCCGCCGGGGGAGGCCTCCAACTCGACGGCGCCGTCGGTGGCGCGTTCCACGGTCAACGGGCACAACATCGGGTGGGTCCGGTTCAGCACCAGACCGGCCAGGGGCATGCCCTCCGCGGAGAGGCGGTCGACGAAAAACGTCGCCTCCCGCAGCGCGTCCGGTTCCGCCGCAGAGACCACCACAAACTGGGTGCCGCGCCGTTTGAGCAACTCGTAGGTGCGGTCGGCCCGCTGCCGGAAACCTCCGAACGTCGCATCCAGCGACTGCACGAATGTGGCCGCATCCGAGAGCATCTGCGAGCCGACGATGGTCGACAGCGCTTTCATCGCCAGGCCCATCACCCCGGTCACCAGCTTGCCCAGGCCGCGCCCGGGCCCCAAGAACAGCTTCCACATCCGGCTGTCCATGAAGCTGCCGAGCCGTTTCGGGGCGTCCAGAAAGTCCAGGGCGTTACGCGACGGCGGGGTGTCGACCACGACCAGGTCCCAGCGATCCTGGGCCAGCAGTTGACCCAGTTTCTCCATGGCCATGTACTCCTGGGTGCCGGCCAGCGACGTGGCGACGGTCTGATAGAACTTGTTCTCCAGGATCGCCTGTGCGCGTTCAGGATCGGAATACTCGACCACCATCTCGTCGAAGGTCCTGCGCATGTCGAGCATCATGGCGTACAACTCGCCGGCGACCTCCGGACCGAGCGGCACCTGCTGTGGTTCGTTGCCGAGTTCCCGGATGCCCAGCGCCTGGGCGAGTCGCTTGGCGGGGTCGATAGTCAGCACCACGACACTGCGGCCGTATTCGGCCGCGCGCAGCGCCATCGCGGCGGCGGTGGTGGTCTTGCCTACCCCGCCGGCTCCGCAGCACACGACCACGCGGTTGGACTTGTCGGACAGGATCGTCTTCATGTCCAACGCAGGAGGCGTTCCGCTCATCGACCTGCTCCGCTCATCTGACGCCCTGCTGGGCGAGGATCTCGGCCAGCTCATAGAGGCTGCCCAGATCAACTCCATCGGTGATCGTCGGCAACTCCAGCCGGGGCACGTGCAGGTTTTCCAACTCCAACGCGCTCTCCGCGCGGGCGCGGATCCGGCTGGCGTGCTCGATGGTCTCGGTGAGCAGTCCGGCGAAGTCGGCGTCCGGCATCTTGATTCCGACC
>VERS01000488.1 GCA_018882545.1 Mycobacterium sp. | reverse complement strand
GGCCAGTACCGCGGCCAGTTGCCGACGATTCAGGTGCTGCATTGCCGCGCTGGTGATCACGATGGCGTGAGGACGTCCGGCCACGCAATACGCGGCCGGCTGGCTGGATGACACAACCACCACATTTGCCCGACCGGTGGGGGTTCCGATGATGCGAGCCGAACGGGCGTACTCGCCGCTGCGGTGACGAATGCGTAGGAATCCCAGGACCATTCGCCGCCCAACGAATGCGGTGAGGGCAAGTGCCAGGACGGCGGCACCGGCCGCCGCGGCGGGAACGACAACGACGGGCGGATAGCGCCCTCCGACCAATTCCACGCAGAAGCTGACCGCTGATCCGTCAACGACGCTGCGGGCCACGGCGGACATCACACCGGCCAGGGCGGTCACCCACGCCGCCAGCGCGGTGATGATGGCGATCACCCACGCGGCCACCGACAGGCGCGGCGCAACACCGCGACAGGTGATGCGGTCCAGAACCGGCGGGCACAACCACGTCAGCCCCGCGGCGTAGAGGAGCAGCAACGCCGCAGCGCTCACCGTTGCGCCCCGTCGGCGATCAGGCGCTGCAAGGCTTGTGTCAGCCGGGCGGAATCGTCGGCGCTCATCTGTTGCAGAAAGTGCGTCAGGACGACGTCGGTATCGCCGCCGACCTCGATCGCGGCCCGCATCAGCCCGGCTGATCGCTCCTCGCGGGTCATCGTCGGCCAGTACCGGTAAGCCTTGCCGGCACGGTCGCGCTCGAGCCATTGCTTGCGGTGCAGATTGTCCATCGTCGACATCACCGTCGTGTAGGCGATCTGGCGATCATCGACGAGTTGATCGAAGATCTCACGCACCGTCACCGGCTGACCGTGATTCCATAAGCGATCCATTACGACCGCCTCGAGATCACCAAAACCCCTCTGCTGCAACGCATCTCCTATCGTCACCCGCGGCACACCGGTCGAGCAGACATGCAATGGCGCGCAGTGGTGACACCGTATCCCCGGGTTCAGGAAAGGCCCCTGCGACACCACCGGTACCCGGTGAGCCGTGACCATACCGTGGCCATCTCTTGACGCCACCGCTGTTTCGCGAGTGACCAGAGTGACATACGTTGCGTCTACGTACGTACCTACTACGTAGATAACCCGATCGGCGAAACCACAGGTCTGCCCCCACAGGCCCCTCTGGAAACGCCGTATCACCACAGCCGGCCAAGGTCGGCAGAAAAGGAGCGACCGTGCGTCCCCAACTCTCAATGATCGCCCGTGCCGGTGCCGCGTCGGTCGCCGCAGCGACCTTGCTGATGGTCGGCAACGGAACAGCCGGAGCCACCCACAGCGCGTCACACGGCGCACCGGGCGGGGGCACCTGCCAGACGCGCCCAGGATCGGGTGTGCCCCTCAACAAGCGCGCGCCCGAGTGCCACAGCGCCCCGGGCCACAATTCCACGCCCACTCCCCACCCGGCGCAATCACGCTCGGCGCCATCGCACGCGGGATCGCCCCCAGCGGCAACACCCGGCGCGGCGGCATCGGGCCGTGCGGCGGGCGGCCCCTCAGGCCACCGGAGACGGTAAATCTCGCGCAGGGCTTCGGCCCCCGCAACCGGACTGCGGGGGCCGAAAAGCCCAAGGGCACAACAAATTACACACATGTAATTCTGTGACAGGTGTTACTGATGTGACAGAAGTGATGTACGTTTCGGTGTAGTACGCACCAGCTCAGTACTTGACCTACACGTAGTTACACAGGAAGCAGGGCGGCAGCCATGAGTGGAACCGGAACAAGGCGACGGGGGCTGATGACGCTTTTCTCGGACACCACCGCCACGACGCCCAGTCGCGGAGCCAGCAGGCGATCGGCCATGCTCGGATGCCTGGTGACGGCGGCCTTGCTTCTGGCGCCGGCGTCTCTGGCACGCGCCGAACCCAATGGCAACCCCTGGGATCCGACCCTGCCCCATGTCCTGAGCGCAGGCGCCCCGGGTGACCCCGTCGCGATCGCCAACGCCTCGCTGCAGGCCGGCGCCCACGCCGCACAGGTCACCATGGACATGGGGCACAAGTTCCTGGCCGCGCTGGGCCTGGCCCCCGCAGATGCCAAGCCGGTGCTCAGCGGAAACCGCGTCTACGGCCCGCAAGCCATCGAGTATGTGATCCGGCGCGCCGGAACCCAGATCGGCGTCCCCTACTCCTGGGGCGGTGGCAGCCTCACCGGCCCCAGCACCGGCGTCGACTCCGGCGCCGACACCGTCGGATTCGACTGCTCCGGTCTGACCCGCTACGCATTCGCCGGAGTCGGAGTCCTGCTGCCCCGATGGTCGGGAGACCAGTACAACGCCGGACGCAAGGTCCCGCCGTCCCAGGCAAAACGCGGAGACCTGCTCTTCTGGGGACCCGAAGGGGCCCAACACGAAGCGATTTACCTCGGCGGCGGCCAAATGCTTGAGGCCCAACAGACCGGCGTGCCCGTGAAAGTCTCACCGGTACGGACCGACGGCATGACGCCCTACGTGACCCGCATCATCGAAACCTAACTCCATACTCACACCCCGCCGGCCCGCTCCGGACCCGCCGTCGCCGCCGGGCGCACCTACACCGTTTCTTCACAGAAAAGCGACAGAAAGTCCAGCCACCGCGCCGGGCAATGACGTTGCACCGCAGAAAACGACGGAAGGTTGACGGTGATGACCAGAAATACCCCGATGAGGGCAATCGCAACGCTGACCGCGGCCGCCGGCGTCGGCGTGTCCGCGCTGATGCTCGGCACCGCCGCGCCCGCCCTCGCCGAGCCCACCACCGACTGCAGCGACATGGCCATGCCACCGGCCGGGCCCGACCCCGGCGCCGGCAACCCGCTGACGCGGCCCGGACAGCTCGGCGGCCTCAACCAGGCCCCCCAGAACAACGGCGACATGCCGATGAACTGCCCGCC
>VERS01000487.1 GCA_018882545.1 Mycobacterium sp. | reverse complement strand
TGGCGACACCATGGGCGAGATCATGTTTCGCGGGAATATCTGTATGAAAGGCTATCTGAAGAACGAGCGCGCAACGGAGGAATCTTTCAGGGGAGGTTGGTTCCACACCGGTGATCTGGGCAGCCTCGACGCCGCCGGCCGGTTGTCGGTGCTGGGTCGGACCGACGAGGCGATCAACTCCGGCGGGCTGACGATCCTGCCCGGCCCGGTGGAAGCGGTCCTGGGCCGGCACCCCGCCGTGGCCGAATGCGCGGTGTTCGCCGTGCCGGACGACCGCCTCGGCCAACGGGTGGCCGTGGCGGTGGTGCCGGCGCAGGCGGGCCGGCCGCCGACCCTGGCCGAGCTTCGCGAGTTCCTGGCGGATTCCCTGGACCCCAACGCCGCGCCGCGGGAACTGCATATCGTCGATGCGCTGCCCCGCCTGGGCATCGGCAAACTGGACCGGCGCGCATTGCGCGAACGCTGTTCCCAGCACGGCCCCAGTGACAAAAGCGTGACGTCAGAGCAGGTTCCAGATCCACACCACTAGGCTCGGAATCGTGGCCGCCCGGGTACTGATCGCCGACGACGACGCCGTGGTGCGCGACGTGGTGCGTCGCTATCTCGAACGCGACGGCCTCGAAGTGCGAGTGGCCGGCGACGGCAACGAGGCGCTGCGGGTGCTGGGCACCGAGCGGATCGACGTCGCCGTCCTGGATGTGATGATGCCCGGTCCCAACGGGCTGACCCTGTGCCGGACCCTGCGCCAGAGCGGCGACTACACCGTTCCGGTGATCCTGCTGACCGCGCTCGGAGAGGAAGACGACCGCATCGCCGGTCTGGAAGCCGGCGCCGATGACTACCTCACGAAACCGTTCAGCCCGCGGGAATTGGCCCTGCGGGTGCGATCGGTCCTGCGGCGAGCACCGGCGGCGACGGCGACGACTCCCCTGGAGATCACGGTCGGCCAACTGAGCGTCGCGACCGCATCGCGATCGGTGACCATCTCCGGCGAGCCGATCGGGCTGACCAACCGGGAATTCGACCTGCTGTTGTTCTTTCTGACCCACACCGACACCGTGTTCTCCCGCGAGGAGCTGCTCAAGCGGGTCTGGAACTGGGATTTCGGCGATCTGTCGACGGTCACCGTCCACGTCAAGCGGCTGCGCTCCAAACTGGGCGACCATCATCGCGTCCAGACCGTATGGGGGCGCGGCTACCTCTGGCGAGGTGAGGCCGGCGGCGGTGACCGTGCGTCTGCATGAACTCTTTCCCGACGCGCTGCTGGCGCTGGCCTGCACCCTGCCGGTAGTTCTGCTCGGCGCCCTGGTCATCCGGCTTGCCCGGTCCTGGTCGCTGACGGTCAGCATGGTGACCCTGGTGCTGATTCCGACCCTGGCGACCTTCGCCGGGGTGTTCAGCGCGAGTCGTTTCATGACCGAGCCGAACTTCGAGGCGATCGCCATCGTGCTGCTCGTCGTGGCGGTGGTCACGATCCCCGCGGCGGTCATGATGGCGCGCTACCTGGCCCGGCGCGCGGTGTGGGAGCAGGAGATTCAGGATGCCGAAGCGGCAGCCGAGCAGTCCCGGCGCCAACTCGTCGCTTTCGTCAGCCACGACCTGCGCACCCCACTGGCCGGGATCCGGGCTTTGGCCGAGGCGATCGCCGACGGTGTGGTCAGCGAGGACGAGGTGCGAGTTCAGGCCAAGCGCATCGAGGGCGAGAGCATCCGGCTGCAGGAGATGGTCGACGACCTCTTCGAGATGGCGAAGATCAACGCCGGTGCGGTCAACGCCCCCTACGAGCGGGTGGCACTGGACGAAGTCGTCGACGATGTGATGTCCACCCACGGGATCGCCGCCGAGCGCGCCGGGGTGGCCCTGGAAGCAGAACTGCCGGCCAAGCCGGTGCGGGTGATCGGCAGCGACCGGGCGCTGGTCCGGGTGCTGTCCAACCTGGTGGCCAACGCCATTGCGCACACCCCGGCCGGCGGCACCGTCAAGCTGGCGGTGGGCGCCGACCAGGACGGCGCCTGGGCAAGAGTCGACGACACCGGGGTGGGAATCGACGCCGCCGACTTGCCGCGGGTGTTCGACGTCGCCTACCGCGGCTCCAATGACCGTGTGCCGCGATCGGATTCCTCACTGCCCAGCGGGTCGGGCCTGGGCCTGGCGATCGCGGCCGGCCTGGTCCGTGCGCACCGCGGCTCCCTCTCGGCGCACAACCTCACCCGAGGAGCCCGCTTCGAGGTGCGGCTGCCGCTGGCGGCCGAGTAGGGCCAGACAGACATTCACGTCGCGTTCACCGTCTGTCGACCGTCTGCGTGCCCAACGGCTCTTAGGCTCAGAACATGCGCTCCGCGTACGGCGCTCAGCTTGACGCCTTGACCGAGCAGTTGGCGCAGATCTGCCAACTGGCGGGCAGCGCCATGGAATTCGCCACCCGGGCCCTGCTCAACGCCGACCTGGTGCTGGCCGAGCAGGTGATCGGCGAACACGAGAACCTGACCTTCGCCGGTGCCCGGGCCGAGCAGGCCGGCGTCGAACTGCTGGCCCTGCAGGCGCCGGTGGGACGGGATCTGCGCGCCGCCGTCAGTTCCATCCAGATCGTCGCCGACCTCGAGCGGATGGCGGCCCTGGCCGTCCACGTCGCCAAAATCGCCCGCCGCCGCCACCCCCAGCACGCGGTGCCCGCTCAGGTGCACGGGTACTTCGCGGAGATGGGTCGCATCGCGGTCGACCTGGCGGGCAGTGCCCATCAGGTGATCGCGACCTGCGACCTGGGCAGGGCCCGGTACATCCGGGAGGCCGATAACGCGATGGACGATCTGCACCGACACCTGTTCACGGTGATGATGGACCGGCAGTGGCGGTACGGGACGACCGCGGCGGTGGACACGACCCTGTTGAGCCGTTACTACGAGCGGTTCGCCGACCACGCGGTGG
>VERS01000011.1 GCA_018882545.1 Mycobacterium sp. | reverse complement strand
GGCCGGGTCGGCATCGACGCCGCTCGCAGCCGTCCCGGCGGCACCGCCCGCCGGCGACGACGCTCAGGTGCTGCGCGGCGCCGCCGCGACTGTGGTGAAGAACATGAACGCCTCGCTGGAGATACCCACCGCCACCAGCGTGCGGGCCATCCCGGCGACCCTGATGATCGACAACCGCATCGTCATCAATAACCACCTCAAGCGCACCCGCGGCGGCAAGATCAGCTTCACCCACCTGCTGGGCTACGCGATCATCCAGGCGGTCAAGAAGTTCCCCAACATGAACCGCCACTTCGCCGAGATCGACGGCAAGCCCAACAGCGTCACACCAGCGCACACCAACTTGGGCCTGGCCATCGACCTGCAGAGCAAGGACGGCAAGCGGGCACTGGTGGTGGCGGCGATCAAAGGCTGTGAGACAAAGGGTTTCGCCGACTTCGTGGCCTCATACGAGGATATCGTGCGCCGCGCCCGCGAGGGCAAGCTCACCGCCGAGGACTTCGCCGGGGTCACCATCTCGCTGACCAACCCGGGCACCCTGGGCACCGTTCACTCGGTGCCGCGGCTGATGGGCGGCCAGGGCGCGATCATCGGCGTGGGCGCGATGGAATACCCGGCCGAGTTCCAGGGCGCCAGCGAGGAGCGCATCGCCGAGTTGGGCGTGGGCAAGCTGATCACCCTGACCTCGACCTACGACCACCGCATCATCCAGGGTGCGGAGTCCGGCGATTTCCTGCGCACCGTCCACCACCTGCTGCTCTCCGACGACTTCTGGGATGAGATCTTCTTCGACCTGGAAATCCCCTACGAGCCGGTGCGGTGGCGCACCGACAACCCGGACTCGATCGTCGACAAGAACGCCCGGGTCATCGAACTGATCGCGGCCTACCGCAACCGCGGCCACCTGATGGCCGACATCGACCCGTTGCGGCTGGACAAGAACCGGTTCCGGATGCACCCAGACCTCGACGTGCTGACCCACGGGCTGACCCTGTGGGATCTTGACCGGGAGTTCAAGGTCGACGGGTTCGCCGGTGCGCAGCACAAGAAGCTGCGCGAGGTGCTGTCGGTGCTGCGCGACGCCTACTGCCGGCACATCGGCGTGGAGTACGCCCATATCCTCGAACCCGAGCAGCAGAAGTGGCTGCAGGAGCGCATCGAGGTCCGCCACGACAAGCCGACGGTCGCCCAGCAGAAGTACATCCTGAGCAAGCTCAACGCCGCCGAGGCGTTCGAGACATTTCTGCAGACCAAATACGTTGGGCAGAAGCGCTTCTCGCTGGAGGGCGCGGAGTCGGTGATCCCGATGATGGACGCGGTCATCGACCAGTCCGCCGAGCACGGTCTCGACGAGGTGGTCATCGGGATGCCGCACCGCGGACGGCTCAACGTGCTGGCCAACATCGTCGGCAAGCCCTATTCGCAGATCTTCCGGGAGTTCGAGGGGAACCTGGACCCGTCCGAGGCGCACGGTTCCGGAGACGTCAAGTACCACCTCGGCGCGACCGGCACCTACATCCAGATGTTCGGCGACAACGACATCGAGGTGTCGCTGGTGGCCAACCCATCGCATTTGGAGGCGGTCGACCCGGTCCTGGAGGGTCTGGTGCGCGCCAAACAGGACCTCATCGAAGGCGTCGGCCCGGACGGGCAACCCCGCAACTTCACCGTGATGCCGTTGATGCTGCACGGCGACGCCGCCTTCGCCGGTCAGGGTGTGGTGGCCGAGACGCTGAATCTGGCGCTGCTCAAGGGATACCGCACCGGCGGCACCATCCACATCGTCGTCAACAACCAGATCGGCTTCACCACCGCGCCGGAGAACTCGCGCTCCACTGAGTACTGCACCGACGTCGCCAAGATGGTCGGGGCGCCCATCTTCCACGTCAACGGCGACGATCCGGAAGCCTGCGTGCTGGTGGCGCGCCTGGCGGTGGACTTCCGGGAGAAGTTCAGCAAGGACGTCGTCATCGACATGCTGTGCTACCGCCGCCGCGGACACAACGAGGGCGACGACCCGTCGATGACGAACCCGGCGATGTACGACGTGATCGACACCAAGCGGGGGGTGCGCAAGAGCTACACCGAGGCACTCATCGGCCGCGGCGATATCTCGCTGAAGGAAGCCGAGGATGCGCTGCGCGACTACCAGGGGCAACTCGAGCAGGTGTTCAACGAAGTCCGGGAGCTGGAGAAGCACGCCGCCGAGCCCAGCGAGTCGGTGGAGACCGCGCAGATGATCCCCCGCGGGATGAACACCGCGGTGGACAAGGCGCTGCTGGCCCGCATCGGCGACGCGCACCTGTCCTTCCCGGCCGAGTTCACCCCGCACCCGCGAGTCAAGCCGGTGCTGGAGAAGCGCCGGGAGATGGCCTACGAGGGCAAGGTGGACTGGGCGTTCGCCGAGCTGATGGCGCTGGGTTCGTTCCTGGCCGAGGGCAAACTCATCCGGTTCTCCGGCCAGGACACCCGCCGCGGCACCTTCACCCAGCGGCACGCGGTGATCATCGACCCGCACACCGGCGCGGAGTTCACCCCGCTGGATCTGCTGACCGTCAACCCGGACGGCACCCCCACCGGCGGCCGGTTCCTGGTCTATGACTCGCCGCTGTCGGAGTACGCGGCGGTGGGTTTCGAGTACGGCTATTCGGTGGGGAATCCGGCGGCGATTGTGTTGTGGGAGGCGCAGTTCGGCGACTTCGTCAACGGCGCACAGTCGATCATCGACGAGTTCGTCAGCTCCGGTGAGGCCAAGTGGGGTCAACTCTCGGATGTGGTGCTGCTGCTGCCGCACGGCCACGAGGGCCAGGGTCCCGACCACACCTCCGGGCGCATCGAGCGGTTCCTGCAGTTGTGGGCGGAGGGCTCGATGACCATCGCCATGCCGTCGACCCCGGCGAACTACTTCCACCTGCTGCGCCGGCACGGCCTGGACGGTGTGCACCGTCCGCTGATCGTGTTCACGCCCAAGTCGATGCTGCGCAACAAGGCCGCGGTCAGCGATCTGCGCGATTTCACCGAACGGAAGTTCTGCTCGATCCTGGAGGAGCCGACCTACACCGACGGTGACGGCGACCGCAACAAGGTCACCAGGGTGCTGCTGACCAGCGGCAAGGTGTACTACGAGTTGGAGGCCCGCAAAGCCAAGGACAACCGCGACGACGTCGGGATTGTGCGGGTCGAGCAGCTGGCCCCGCTGCCCAAGAGTCGGCTCTCCGCCACCCTCGACAGCTACCCCAACGCGCGGGAGTTCTGCTGGGTGCAGGAGGAGCCCGCCAACCAGGGTGCCTGGCCGACCTTCGGACTCATGATGCCCGAACTGCTGCCGGAAAAGCTGACCGGAATCAGGCGGATCTCCCGACGGGCGATGTCGGCGCCGTCGTCGGGGTCATCGAAGGTGCACGCCGTCGAGCAGCAGGAGATCATCGACGAGGCGTTCGGGTAAGGCGCGCCAGCGCCGCACCCGAACACCGAGGAGAAACAGCAAGAAGCCGAGGCGTTCGGGTAAGGGACTTCGGGTAGGGCCAGCCAGTGGCCCCATGCAGCTCAGCCGCCGAACAGCGGCAGCAACGGCTTACCGTCGGCGAGGTTGTTGGTGACGCTTTCCACCGCCCGCGGACACAGGAACGAGATCGCCGCGCCGGCGAACATCGTCGAGGGCCCCAGCGGCCGGCCGATGGCTTCGGAGACCTGCGCGGCGATGTCGGCGGTGTTCTGGCCGCGTTCGGCCAGCATCGGACACAGCGACTGCCCGATGGCCACCGCTTGGCCGGGGTCGATCCCGGTCAGCCCGAAAACGTCCAGCGACGACAGGAAATCGTCGACATTGCCGACGGAATCGCCGGGCTCGGCCTGGGCCGGGACGGCGAATACACCGCTGACCAGGCCGACGGCCAGCAGTGAACCACAGACACGACGCATCTTCATGACCTCACCATCGTAGGAAACGATGCGGGCGTTACCCAACCGCATCCCCGCTGTAGCCTCGAAGCGACCCGACACCCGTCACGAGGAGCGTTCATGCAGGGATTCGCGGGCAAGGTGGCAGTGGTGACCGGCGCGGGCTCGGGCATCGGTCAGGCGCTGGCCGTCGAGTTGGGGCGCGCCGGGGCGGCACTGGCGATCAGCGACGTCGACACCGACGGCCTGAAGGTCACCGCCGACCGGCTGGCCGCGATTGGCGCCAAGGTTAAATCCGACCGTCTCGACGTCACCGAGCGGGAACGCTTCGAGCTCTACGCCGACGAGGTGAAGAATCATTTCGGCAAGGTCAACCAGATCTACAACAACGCCGGTATCGCCTTTACCGGTGACGTGGAGATCACCCCGTTCAAGGACATCGAACGGGTGATGGACGTGGACTACTGGGGCGTGGTCAACGGCACCAAGGCGTTCCTGCCGCACCTGATCGCCTCCGGTGACGGCCACGTGGTCAACATCTCCAGCGTCTTCGGCATCTTCGCGGTGCCCGGCCAGGCCGCCTACAACTCGGCGAAGTTCGCCGTCCGCGGATTCACCGAGGCGCTGCGGCAGGAGATGATCCTGGCCGGCCACCCGGTCAAGGTCACCACCGTCCACCCGGGCGGCATCAGAACCGCCATCGCCCGCAACGCCACCGCCGCCGAGGGGGTGGACTCCGCCACACTGGCCGAGTGGTTCGACACCAAGATGGCCCGCACCTCCCCGGAGCGGGCGGCTCAGATCATTCTCGAGGGGGTCGCCAACGACAAGGCCCGGGTGCTGGTCGGCACGGACGCCAAGATCCTGGACACCATCGTGCGGGTGACCGGCCCCGGTTACCACAAACTGCTCGTCGCGCTGGCCCGCCGGGCGATGCCGCCCACCCGCTGAGGCCCCGTCAGCGCCCGAGTGGGTTTTCAGCCAGCCAGTCCTGCGCCACCTGGCGCGTATCGACACCGGCTGCCACCCGCTCAGCCATCTGCACCAGCGACGCGGTGTCGAGTACCCCGGCGATCTCGTTGACGGCCCGCAACTGCATCTGCCCGAGTTCGTTGCGGCGGTACAGCGCGACGACGTTCTGGGCCGGAATCAGGGCCGGTTTGCGGTCCACCAGCACGACCACCCCGCCGGGTGTTCCGATGGCGGCCGTGCTGGTCCACGCGGCAGTGACTGCGCCGTCGCGCAACGCCTCGAACAATGTTGCGGTGCTGGGGAATTCACGGCCAGAGGCCAGCCGGCACTCCCCGACCGCACCCAGGGTCCGGGTCCCGGCGGCCGACCCGACCCGCACTCGGGAGCAGTTTTTCACCAGGGCGCTCAACTCGCGGCTGCCCCAGGTCTGCGCTGTCGCCTCGGTGACCGCCAGGGCGGCTTTGTCCTCGGCGGCGACCGCGTAGTCCGCGGCGGCCAGTCCCTCCGGCAGCGCCCCCGCCATCGCCCGGTAGACCTGTTCGGCGGACCGGGCCGCCGATCCGGGGTCGAAGTGCCCCAGCAGTCGGCCGGTGAAACCAGCCGCCACGGTGGCTGTCCCGGCGTCCAGGTCGGCCAGCGGGTCATCGGAGATCTGCACCTGCGCGGCGGTCCCGTAGTAGCGCAGCCCGGCGGCGTAGATGTTGGCCAGCAGGGTGTTCTGCGGATCGGGGGAGGCTCCGACGACCAGGGCTGGCCCGGGGCCGGGACTGCCGCAGCCCACCGTGCAGGCCACCGTCAGCGCCGCCAGACCCATCGGCAGCAGCCGACGGGGCATCACCCCTCGGCGGCTGCGGCCACCGCGGCGGCGACCGCCGGGGCAACCCGCGGATCCAGCGGGCTGGGCACGATGTGGTCGGGGGCGAGATCGTCACCGACCACGGAGAAGATCGCCTCGGCCGCAGCGACTTTCATCTTATCGGTGATCCGGCGGGCACCCGCGTCCAGAGCTCCCCGGAACACCCCGGGGAAGGCCAGCACATTGTTGATCTGGTTGGGGAAGTCGCTGCGGCCGGTGGCGACGATCGCGGCGTACCGCCCGGCCACCTCGGGGTGGATCTCCGGGTCCGGGTTGGAGCAGGCGAACACGATGCCGTCGGGCGCCATCGAGGCGATCGCCGCCTCGGGCACCACACCGGCCGACACCCCGAGGAAGACGTCGGCGCCGTCGAGTGCCTCGACCAACCCGCCGGTGCGCCCCTCCGGGTTCGTCCAGCCGGCCAGTTCGGCCTTTACCGGGTTGAGGTCGCGGCGGCCGGCGTGCACAATGCCGCGGGAGTCCAGCACGGTGATGTCCTTGAGCCCGCTGGCCTGCAGAATGTTGGCGCAGGCCACCCCGGCCGCGCCGGCGCCGGAGATGACCATTTTCAGCGACCCGAAGTCGCGGCGCAGCAGGGTGCTGGCCGCCATCAGCGCGGCCAGCACGACGATGGCGGTGCCATGCTGGTCGTCGTGCATGACCGGGCAGTCCAGCGCCTCGATCACCCGGCGTTCGATCTCGAAACAGCGCGGTGCGGAGATGTCCTCGAGGATCACCGCGCCGAACGTCGGCCGCAGCCGCACCAGTGTCTCGACGATCTCGTCGGGATCCTTGGTGGCCAGCGCAACTGGGATGGCATCCAGCCCGGTGTAGGCCTTGAGCAGCCCGGCCTTGCCCTCCATGACCGGAAGTGAGGCCAACGGGCCGACGTCGCCGAGGCCGAGCACCGCGCTGCCGTCGGTGACCACAGCCACCAGTCGGTGCGCCCAGGTGTAGCGGGCCGCCAGCGACGGCTCAGCGGCGATCGCCCGACACACCTGCGCCACCCCCGGGGTGTAGGCGATCGACAGGGCCCGCTGGCTGTCCAGCGCAACCCGGGACTCCACCCGCAGTTTGCCGTGCGCGTGGGCCGAGAAAATCTCCTCGTCGGTAACCGAGTCGGTGACCGAGTCGGTGGCAGAACCGGTGCCCGGCATCTCAGATCAGGCCGAGTGTGGTGACTGCGGCGCGTTCGTCGGCCAGTTCAGCGGTCGAGACGTCGATGCGGCCGCGGGAGAAGTCGTCGATCTGAAGTCCCGACACGATCGACCAGTCGCCGTCGGCGGTGGTCACCGGGAAGGAGGACACCAAGCCCTCCGGCACGCCGTAGGACCCGTCGGAGGCCACCGCCATGGAGACCCAGTCACCCTTCGCCGAGCCCAGCAGCCAGTCCCGGGCGGCGTCGATGGTCGCCGAGGCGGCCGAAGCGGCCGAGGAGGCCCCACGCGCGTCGATGATCGCCGCGCCCCGCTTGGCCACGGTCGGGATGAAGTAGTCCTGCACCCAGGCCTGATCGTCGATGACCGTCGCGGCGTTCCTGCCCCCGATCTCGGCGTGGAACAGATCCGGATACTGGGTCGCCGAGTGATTGCCCCAGATCGTCATCTTCTTGACATCGGTGACCGCCGCGCCGGTCTTCTTGGCCAGCTGCGAGATCGCCCGGTTGTGGTCCAGCCGGGTCAGCGCCGAGAACCGCTGGCGGGGGATGTCCGGGGCGTTGGTCATGGCGATCAGCGCGTTGGTGTTGGCCGGGTTGCCGGTCACGCCGATGCGCACCTCGTCGGAGGCCACCTCGTTGAGCGCCTTGCCCTGCGCGGTGAAGATCGCGCCGTTGGCCTCCAGCAGGTCGCTGCGTTCCATACCCGGGCCGCGGGGGCGCGCGCCGACGAGCAGGGCCAACTGGACCCCGTCGAAGATCTTGGTCGGGTCGGATCCGATCTGCACCCCGGCTAGGCCCGGGAAGGCGCAGTCGTCGAGTTCCATCACGACACCCTCCAGCGCCTTCAGCGCCGGCTCGATCTCCAGCAGTCGCAGTTCGATCGGGCGGTCGGGGCCCAGCAACGCCCCACTGGCCAGCCGAAACAGCAGGCTGTAGCCGATCTGCCCGGCGGCGCCGGTGACCGCCACCTTGAAGGGAGTCTTGCTCACCGTGGTCCTCCTTGGGGTCGCACGGGTTCTGAAACTAGCGCACCGGCCGTCCAGCCCGGAAATTCCAGGCCCGGAAGCTGTGCCGGCACCTCGACGAGGCCGCGTAGCATGAGCACCGCGCATTGCCGGTCCGCGGAGGAGAAACCCATGCGATTTCGCCCGGGGAACCCGCTGCCCGAGGTTCTGCGGCCCTTGCCGCCCGAGCCCAAGCGGATCCCGATACCGGTGGCCCAGGCGGTGGTGGACTGCGCGGTCTACGCCGACGGGGAGCGGCTGGCCGGCAAGTACACCCCCGCCGCCGCGGTGGAGAAGGCCCGCGAGCTCAACGCCGGGGGCCAGCCGGCATTCGCCTGGATCGGCCTGCACGAACCGGACGATCGGCAGATGCAGATCGTCGCCGACCTGTTCGGGCTGCATCCACTGGCCGTCGAGGACGCCGTGCACGCTCACCAGCGGCCCAAGGCCGAGCGGTACGACGACACCATCTTCCTGGTGCTCAAGACGGTGACCTACATCCCGCACGAGACCGTCGCGCTGGCCCGTGAGATCGTCGAGACCGGCGAGATCATGGTGTTCGTCGGCGCCGAGTTCGTGGTCACCGTCCGGCACGGTGAGCACACCGGCCTGGCCGACGTCCGCAGCCGCCTGGAGGCCGACCCCACTCAGCTTCGGCTGGGGCCGACGGCGGTGATGCACGCTGTTGCCGACCATGTCGTCGACAGCTACCGGGCGGTGACCGGCGCGATGGAAGCCGACGTCGACGCCATCGAGGAGGCGACGTTCTCCCCCACCACCGAGACCGACATCGAACCGATCTATCTGCTCAAACGCGAGGTGGTCGAACTCAAGCGTGCGGTGACGCCGCTGACCGACGATCTGGAGTGGCTCAACAACAGCAACCCCGACCTGCTGTCCAAGGAGGTCCGCCGGCAGA
The DNA here is from genome assembly GCA_018882545.1 of Mycobacterium sp. Taxonomy (GTDB): domain Bacteria; phylum Actinomycetota; class Actinomycetes; order Mycobacteriales; family Mycobacteriaceae; genus Mycobacterium. The sequence continues at coordinate 4,078 of VERS01000011.1, read as the reverse complement.
TGCGCGATGTGCTGGACCACCAGATCGTGGCCGCCGAGGAGATCGCCGAGTACGACGAGATGCTGTCCTCCCTGGTGCAGGCCGCGCTGGCCAAGGTCGGTATGCAGCAGAACCAGGACATGCGCAAGATCTCGGCGTGGGCGGCCATGGCGGCCGTGCCGACCGCGATAGCCGGGATCTACGGGATGAACTTCGAGCACATGCCCGAACTGGGTTGGGCCTGGGGCTATCCCGCTGTCGTGCTGCTGATGGTCACCATCTGCTTTTTCCTGTATCGGACGTTCCGGCGCAACCACTGGCTGTGAAGCCGCTCAGCGGGCCCCTGCCGAGGAGGCCGGACGCAGCGGATCGAGCACGTCAACCCGATCGTCGGCCCACGCCTGCCGCATCGCCCCGGCGCCCTTGAGCCGCACCCACGCGCCCTCCGTCGCGGTGACCGGCACGGCGGCCAGGAACTGCACCGGCTCCCGCGGCGGGGCAAGAGCCAGATCGGGGATGTCGGATTCGCCGAGCAGCACCGCGGTGAACGGGGCCCCATCCCACAGTGGGCCGGACAGGTCCACCAGCGCACCGGGGGCCAGCACCACACCCTCGACCGCCGGGGTGGCGGCCACCACCGCCACCGAACGGGCCAGCCCGGTGGCCGCTGCGTTGGCGCGCAGACTGAGCACGACCTCCGCCCGCGGCCCTCGCAACCGATCCGACACCGGCGCCGACGGATCGGCCATCGGGTAGCGCGAACAGCCCAGCGAGACATGGTGAAAGACGTTCTCCAAACCGGGCCGCGGGTCGGGTCCGAAGCGCAGCACGTCGATGCGCTCGACCCCCAGGAAGGTCACACTGGCGACGTCTGGCCGGCAATCCATACCCAGCGTCGCGAAGTGGGCACCCAGGTGATCGGTCACCGCGCCCAACGGCTCGCTCACCTGGTGGGTGCGGTGAGGTTCACCCCGGAGTCGGCGTCGAAGACCTGCAGCCGCGATGTATCCAGAGCCAGTTCCACGGTCTGGCCGGTGGCTGCGGCGGAATCCGCCGAAACCCTTGCCACGTAACGGTTGTGGCCGACTCCCGAGTCGGCCGCCAGTTCGGCAAGCTGCGCCGAACTCGCCCCGGCACCCCCGGTGGAGAAGTACACGTACTTGTCGGCCCCCAGCGACTCGACCAGATCGGCGCGAACGCCGAAGGTCAGGGCACGGGCCCGCTCGTGCGGTTCGAGCAGCGCGGCGTCCTCGAAGTGCTCCGGGCGCACCCCGACGATCGTGTTGGCCGGCAGCGCCCGGCTGTCGATCCCGTACAGGGCGATCTGACCGAACGGCAGGCGCAACCCCACCTCGGTGGGAGTCGCCGGGAAGAAGTTCATCGCCGGGGATCCGATGAACCCCGCGACGAAAAGGTTCGCCGGGTGGTGATAGAGCTCATCGGGTGTGCCGATCTGCTGGGCCTGTCCGGCGCGCAGCACCACCACCCGATCGCCCAGCGTCATCGCCTCGGTCTGATCGTGGGTGACATAGACGGTGGTGGTGCCCAACCGGTTCTGCAACCGGGCGATCTCGGCCCGCATCTGGACCCGCAGTTTGGCGTCGAGGTTGCTCAACGGCTCATCCATCAGGAAGGCCTTGGGTTTGCGCACGATGGCCCGGCCCATCGCGACCCGCTGACGCTGACCGCCGGACAGCTGGGAGGGTTTGCGGTCAAGCAGTTCGGTGAGGTCGAGGATTCTGGCGGTCTCGGCCACCTTGGCATCGATCTCCGAGCGCGACAGCTTGGCCAGGGTCAAGGGGAAGGCGATGTTCTGCCGCACCGTCATATGCGGGTAGAGCGCATAGGACTGGAACACCATCGCGATGTCGCGGTCCCGGGGCGCCTTCTCATTGACCCGCTGACCACCGATGCGTAACTCCCCGGCGGTGATGTCCTCCAGTCCGGCGATCATGTTCAAGGTGGTGGACTTGCCGCACCCCGAAGGGCCCACCAGGATCACGAATTCACCGTCGCCGATGGTCAGCGACAGATCCTTTACCGGCGTGGCGCCGTCGGGGTAGCGCTTGGTCACACCGTCGAGCACGATTTCGGCCATAGCCGGCTACCCCTTCACCGCGCCGGAGGTGAGACCGGCGACAATCCGACGTTGGAAGATCAGAACGAAGATGATGATCGGGATGGTGATCACCATCGCACCGGCGGCGATGGACCCGGTGGGCTCCTCGAACTGGGAACTGCCGGTGAAGTTCGCGATGGCCACCGGCGCGGTGATCGCGGCGTTGGTGGCGGTCAGCGACAGTGCCAGCAGCAGGTCGTTCCAGGCGAAGATGAACACCAGGATGGCCGCTGTCACGATGCCCGGTGCTGCCAGTGGGGCGATCACCCGGCGGAAGGCCTGCGCCGGGGTCGCGCCGTCCATCTTGGCCGCCCTCTCCAGATCCCAGGGAATCTCGCGGAAGAACGCCGAGAGGGTGTAGATCGCCAGGGGCAGTGCGAAGGTGATGTAGGGAATGATCAGCCCCGGCCAGGTGTCGAACAGCCCGATGCGCCGTTCGATGTTGAACAGCGGGGTCACAAGGGAGATCTGGGGAAACATCGCGATGAGCAGAGCGGCGCCGATCAGGACCCGTTTGCCGCTGAATTCCAGCCTGGCCACCGCGTAGGCGGCCATCCCGCCGATGACCACCGCCACCACGGTGGTGATCAGCCCGATGCCGATCGAATTCACCAGCGCCGAGGTGAACACGTCGCCCTTGAAGATGCCCCTGTAGTTGTCCAGGGTGATCGAGGACGGAATTAGCTTGCCGTCCTTGACCATTGAGCTCGGCTTGAGCGAGAGGCTCAGGATCCACAGCACCGGCAGCAGCGCATAGATCAGCACGAGTGCGTTGATCACCGTCCAGAATCCCGCCCGCCGCGTCATCACCGGACCTCGTCGCCGGCGCCGGGCGCGGCCGCACCGAACAGCTTGATGTAGATGAACGCGATGACCGCGACGCAGGCGAAGACCAGCACGCTGATCGCCGACCCCAGACCGAGGTTGAACGCCTTGAACAGATTGTCGTAGCCCAGGATCGACACCGACCCGGTGTCGTTGGACCCCCCGGTCAACACATAGATGTTGTCGAAGATCCGAAACGCGTCCAGGGTGCGGAACAGCAGCGCAACCAGGATGGCGGGCTTGATCAGCGGGATGATCACCCGGGTCAGCCGGGTCCAGGCGCCGGCGCCGTCGACCTCGGCGGCTCTGAGCAGATCCTCCGGCACCAGGGCCAGGCCGGCCAGCAGCAGCAGCGCCATGAACGGTGTGGTTTTCCAGACCTCGGCCAGGATGATGACGGCCAGCGACGGGATCTGCTGGGTCAGCGGGGCGCTGCCGTCGGGCAGCAGATTGGCCAGGTAACCCGTTCCGGGCGTCCACGCGTAATACCAGCTGTAGGAGGCCGCGACGGTGACGATGCCGTAGGGAATCAGGATGGCGGTTCGGACCAGGCCCTTGCCGAAGATGGTGCGGTGCATCACCAGCGCCAGCGCCAGCCCGAGGGCGAACTCGATGGCCACCGAGATGACCGTGATGATGAGTGTGACGAAAAACGCCGTCCACCAATACTTATCGGTCAGGATGGTGGCGTAGTTGCCGAGTCCCACGAACTGAATGTCGGCCGGGCTGGCCAGGTTGTAGCGGTGCAGGCTCAGCCACACCGCATAGATGATCGGGTAGGCGGTGACCGCCAGCATCAGCAGGACCGCCGGCGCGATCAGCCGGTAGGCCAGCCGGCGCTGGGACTGACGGTCGCCGCTGCGGGTCGCGGCGGTCACGGGATCAACCCCTTCCCGTCGATCGCCTTCTGCACCTGGGCGGCCAGTTCGTCGGCCGTGCGCTCGGGGTCGATCTGGGTGATCGGCGCCAGGGTGGCCGAAATCCGGGTCGACATGGCCTGGTAGTTCGGCGTGGCCGGACGGACGGCGGCGTTGGTCAGCTGGTCCCGGATGATCGCGTACTGCGGGTATTTCTTCTGGAACGCCGGATCGGAGTACAGCGAGGCTCGCACCGCGGGCAGCCCACCCTCGATCGAGGTGTAGCGCTGATTGGACT
>VERS01000486.1 GCA_018882545.1 Mycobacterium sp. | reverse complement strand
CTCCCCGGGCTCCGGGGCGGACCTGTGGATTCTCGGGGTCGCCGTCGGCGGCCTGGGCACCATCCTCGGCGCGGTCAACATGATCACCACCGTGGTGTGCATGCGCTGCCCGGGGATGACCATGTTCCGGATGCCGATCTTCACCTGGAACATCTTCGTCACGTCGATCCTGGTGCTGCTGGTCTTCCCGCTGCTGACCGCCGCCCTCTTCGGGCTGGCCGCCGACCGGCGCCTGGGCGCCCACGTCTACGATCCGGCCAACGGCGGGGTAATCCTGTTCCAGCACCTGTTCTGGTACTTCGGCCACCCCGAGGTGTACGTGCTGGCGCTGCCGTTCTTCGGCATCGTCTCGGAGATCTTCCCGGTGTTCTCCCGCAAGCCGGTCTTCGGCTACTCCACGCTGGTGTACGCGACCATCGCCATCGCCGCGCTGTCGGTGGCGGTCTGGGCCCACCACATGTACGTCACCGGCGCCGTTCTGCTGCCGTTCTTCTCCTTCCTGACCTTCCTGATCGCGGTTCCCACCGGTATCAAGTTCTTCAACTGGATAGGCACGATGTGGAAGGGCAAGCTGACCTTCGAAACCCCGATGTTGTTCTCGTTCGGATTCCTGGTGGTCTTCCTCTGCGGCGGACTCTCCGGTGTGCTGCTGGCCAGCCCGCCGCTGGACTTCCACGTCAGCGACAGCTACTTCGTGATCGCGCACTTCCACTACGTGCTGTTCGGGGTGATCGTGTTCGCGACCTACGCCGGGGTGTACTTCTGGTTCCCCAAGATGACCGGCCGCATGCTCGACGAACGGCTGGGCAAGATCCACTTCTGGCTGACCATGATCGGCTTCAACCTCACGTTCCTGGTGCAGCACTGGGTGGGTGACGAGGGTATGCCGCGTCGCTACGCCGACTACCTGCCCACGGACGGATTCACCACCTTGAACATCGTCTCCAGCATCGGGGCGGCGATCCTGGGCGTGTCGATGCTGCCGTTCTTCTTCAACATCTTCAAGAGCTGGCGCTACGGCGAGATCGTCACCGTCGACGACCCGTGGGGGCACGGCAACTCCCTGGAGTGGGCCACCTCCTGCCCGCCGCCGCGGCACAACTTCACCTCGCTGCCCACCATCCGCTCCGAGCGGCCGGCATTCGAGCTGCACTACCCGCACATGGTCGAGCGGATGCGCGAGGAGGCCCACATCGGCCGCCACCTCGACAAGCGCCCGGTCGCTTCCGCGCTCGGGTTCGACGCCACCAAGAAGGCCGATTACGAGGTGGCCAAGCGCCCGATGTTCGATCGGCGGTCAGGGCGTTCGGACACCGACGGCGACATCTAGCACCCGGGTGCCGGTGCTGATCACCGTCACCGGTGTCGACCGCCCGGGCGTCACCTCCGCGTTGTTCGAGGTTCTCGCGTCCTACGACGTCGAGTTGCTCAACGTCGAGCAGGTCGTCGTTCGGGACCGGCTGACCCTCGGCGTCCTGGTCAGCGCCGGTGTGAACGCCGGTGACTCCCTGCGCGATGCGGTCACCGAGGTCGTCACCGGGCTGGGACTGGAGGTCAGCGTCGAACCCAGCGACGGCGCCGACGTCATCCCCGATCCCTCCACCCACACCATCATCGTGCTGGGCCGGCCGATCACCGCGGCCGCGTTCGGTGCGGTGGCCCGCGCGGCGGCCGCACTCGGGGTCAACATCGACTTCATCCGGGGTGTGTCGGACTACCCGGTGACGGGACTGGAGTTGCGGGTGTCGATACCGCCCGGTCTCGACGACCAACTTCAGGCCGCCCTGGCCCGGGTCAGCGCCGTACAGGGAGTCGACGTCGCGGTGGAGCGCTACAGCCTGGAGCGGCGCAACAAGCGGCTGATCGTCTTCGATGTGGACTCCACCCTGATCCAGGGTGAGGTCATCGAGATGCTCGCCGAACGGGCCGGTGCCGGGCAGGCAGTGGCGGCGATCACCGAGGCCGCGATGCGCGGCGAGATCGACTTCGCCGAGTCGCTGCACCAGCGGGTGGCCACCCTGGCCGGCCTTCCCGCCGAGGTGATCGAGGAGGTCGCCGACCGGGTGGAACTGACCCCGGGGGCACGCACCACGATCCGTACCCTGCGGCGGCTGGGTTTTCACTGCGGGGTGGTCTCCGGCGGCTTCCGGCAGGTGATCGACCCGCTGGCCCATGAACTGATGCTCGACTTCGTGGCAGCCAACGAGCTGGAGGTGCGTGACGGCCGGTTGACCGGGCGGGTGGTGGGTCCGATCGTCGACCGCGCCGGGAAGGCCAAGGCGTTGCGCGACTTCGCCACCCAGGCCGGGGTGCCGATGGAGCAGACGGTGGCCGTCGGTGACGGCGCCAATGACATCGACATGCTCAACGCCGCCGGCCTGGGGGTGGCGTTCAACGCCAAACCGGCGCTGCGCGAGGTCGCCGACGCCTCGCTGAGCCACCCCTACCTGGACACCGTGCTGTTCATCCTCGGCGTCACCCGCGCTGAGATCGAGGCCGCCGACGCCGTCGACGGACTGGTGAGCCGGGTCGAGATCCCGCCCGGCTGAGCGATGCGGCACCATGAGCGGGTGACCGATGCCGTGTCCGTCGATGCCGACCTGCTGATCGACTTCCGCGGCGTCACCCTGTCCCGCGACGGCCGACTGCTGGTCGGGCCGGTGGACTGGCAGGTCGAACTCGACGAACGGTGGGTGGTGATCGGCCCCAACGGCGCCGGGAAGACCTCACTGCTGCGCATCGCCGCGGCGATGGAGCACCCCTCCGCGGGGACCGCGACCGTGCTGGGTGAGCGGCTCGGCCGGGTCGATATGGGGGAGTTGCGGCAGCGGGTCGGCCTGAGCAGTTCCGCGCTGGCGCAGCGGGTTCCGGACTCCGAACTGGTCAGCGATCTGGTGGTCTCGGCCGGCTATGCGGTGCTGGGCCGCTG
>VERS01000485.1 GCA_018882545.1 Mycobacterium sp. | reverse complement strand
TGATACGGCGGTCGTTCTGGACCGGGGCCAGACCTCGGTGACCGCCCTGAATCCCGACGGCGCCCCGGCGCTCGCGCTGCGCGCCGGGCTTGGCGCGACCAGCGTCGCCGCCGACCCGATGGGACGGGTCTTGGTGACCGACACCCGCGGCGGGCAACTACTGGTGTACGGAGTGGACCCGCTGATCCAGCGGCAGGCCTACCCGGTCGGGGAATCGCCCTACGGGGTGGCCGGCTCATCGACCCTGGTCTGGGTTTCGCTGACCGCGACGAACACCGTGGTTGGCTACGATCTGACTACTGGTATCCCGATGGAGAAGGTGCGTTACCCGACCGTGCAGCAACCGAACACGCTGGCCTACGACGAGTCGTCCGGCACGCTCTACGTGATCTCCGGCGCCGGCTCCGGCGTCCAGGTGATCCGCGACGCGGCGGGATCGCGGTGACCTCGGCCCGCCACGGCCGGATGCCGGCGGCCTGGGAGGCGGACCTTTCCGAGGACTACGAGTGGATTCCGCTGCGACTGCCACCCGACGTCACCCGCATCAGCGCCTCCACGCGGCTGTCGATCGAGGCCGAGTATCGCGGGTGGGAACTCACCCGGGTGCGGCTCTACACCGACGGCAGCCGGCGGGTTCTGCTGCGGCGCAGAAAGTCTCGAACCGAACACTCTGTCGACCCCTCTGCTCGCATCGACCAGCCCGGCCTGTGATCTACGACGCGCTGCGCCGGGTGATGTTCCAGGCACCGCCCGAACGCATCCACACGATGGTGTTCGCCGCGCTGCGGGGTGCCACCGCCACCGGCGCCGCCCGCCGCGGCTTGCGGGCCATGCTGGCACCGAGCGACCCGATCCTGTCCAGCACGGTTTTCGGGGTTCGTTTCCCCGCACCGCTGGGACTGGCCGCCGGCTTCGACAAGGACGGGCTGGGACTTCAGACCTGGGGCGCGCTGGGTTTCGGTTACGCCGAGATCGGCACGGTGACCGCACAGCCGCAGCCCGGCAATCCCGAGCCCCGGCTGTTCCGGCTTCCCGCCGATCGCGGTCTGCTCAACCGGATGGGCTTCAACAACGCCGGCGCCGGCCGGTTGGCGATGCGGCTCGCCGCTCACCACGCGGAGGTGCCGATCGGAGTCAACATCGGCAAGTCGAAGACCACCCCGCCGGAGCGGGCCGCTGAGGACTACGCAGCGAGCGCCCGCCTGCTGGGTCCGCTGGCGGACTACCTGGTGGTCAACGTCAGCTCCCCCAACACCCCGGGGCTGCGGGACCTGCAGGCCGTCGAATCGCTGCGGCCGATCCTGGCAGCCGTGCTGGCGCAGACCACCGCGCCGGTCCTGGTCAAGATCGCCCCCGATCTGTCCGACGCCGATGTCGACGCCGTCGCCGACCTGGCCGTGGAACTGGGTCTGGCCGGGATCGTCGCCACCAACACCACGGTCTCCCGGGCGGGTCTGCTCACCCCGCATGTCGCCGACCTTGGCCCCGGCGGTGTCTCCGGCCCGCCGGTCGCCCACCGCGCACTGGAGATCCTGCGCCGGTTGTACGCCCGGGTGGGAGACCGTCAGGTGCTGATCGGCGTCGGCGGCATCGAGACCGCCGACGACGCCTGGGAGCGCATCACCGCGGGAGCCTCGCTGCTGCAGGGCTACACCGGCTTCGTCTACGGAGGCGGACTGTGGGCCAAGCACATTCACGACGGGATCGCCGAGCGTCTGCACGCCGGGGACTACCCCAGTCTGTCCGCAGCGGTCGGATCAGCGCAGCGCTGAGACCGACCCGGCCCAGGTCGGGTGCGCGCTAGTGCTGCTCATAGGTTCCGTGGATGACGGCGCGCGCGATGGACTTCATGAACAGGTTGAAGCCCAGGTAGGCGGGGCTGGCGTCCTCCGACAGGTCCAGCTTCTCCACGCTGAGGGCGTGTACCGCGACGAAGTACCGGTGGTAACCGTGCCCGGCGGGCGGGGCCGCGCCGACGTAGCGGCGCATACCGGCGTCGTTGCACAGCGTCAACGCATCCCCCGGCAGCAGCGAGCCGTCACCGACGCCGGCGGGCAGCTCGGTGACGGTGGCCGGCAGGTTGGCCACCGCCCAGTGCCAGAACCCCGATGCGGTCGGGGCGTCGGGGTCGAACACGGTCACTGCGAAGCTGCGGGTCGTCTCGGGAAAATCCGACCAGCTCAGCTGTGGTGAGACGTCCTCGCCGCCGGCGCCCATGATGCCGCTCACCTGAGCCTTCTTCAGCGGTTTCCCGTCGGTGATGTCGGCGCTGGTGAGTGTGAAGCCGGGCAGCTTCGGCAGGAAGTCGTAGGGGTTGTACGGGAAAGCCATGGGCGTCCTCTCTAGCAGTTGTTCAAGAAGTGTTCGAGCACACGGGTACCGAAGTGCAGCGCGTCGACGGGAACGCGTTCGTCGACGCCGTGGAACAGCGCCGAGAAGTCGAGGTCGGGCGGCAGCCGCAGCGGGGAGAACCCGAAGCACCGGATGCCCAGGGTGGCAAAGGCTTTCGCGTCGGTGCCGCCGGAGAGCATGTAGGGCACGATCCGCGCGTCGGGGTCGATGGCGAGCACCGCGTCGTTCATCGCGTCGACCAGGTCGCCGTCAAAGCCCGTCTCGTAGGACGGCAGTTCGGAGATCCACTCCCTGCTGACGTCGGGGCCGATGATCTCGTCGACCTCACGCTCGAAGGCGGCCTGCCGGCCGGGCAGCACCCGGCAGTCCACCACCGCCTCGGCCACGGCGGGGATCACGTTGGCCTTGTAGCCGGCCTTGAGCATCGTCGGGTTGGCGGTGTCGCGCAGGGTCGCGCCCAGCATCCGCGACATCGGGCCGAGTTTGGCGACGCTGCCCTCGAGGTCGCTCGGGTCGAACTCCAGACCGGTCTCATCGGCCACGGCGGTCAGGAATGCGGCGACGGTGTCGGTGAGCAC
>VERS01000484.1 GCA_018882545.1 Mycobacterium sp. | reverse complement strand
TCGAATCTGGGTCATCTGGAGGCCGCGGCGGGGGTGGCCGGACTGGCCAAGGCGGCGCTGGCCCTGTCCCGCGGCGTCATTCCGCCGACGCTCGGCTATGAAAACCCGAATCCGCACATTCCGTTCGAAAATCTGCGACTGAAAGTGGTTGCCGAACAGACTGATTGGGCCGACCTGGAGCGACCGCGCCGGGCCGGGGTGTCCTCGTTCGGGTTCGGCGGCACCAACGCGCACGTCGTGCTGGAACAGGCGCCGGCCACCACCCCGGCCCCGCTGTCGACGACGGCCCCGGCGGTGCGCACCCTGGTGATCTCCGGCAAGAGTCCGGCCCGGATCGCGGCGACGGCGGGGATGCTCTCGGACTGGCTCGCGCAGACCGGCCCCGACGCAGACCTCGACCAGCTCGCCCACACGCTCAACCACCATCGCGGCGGGTACCGGCTGTTCGCCACGGTGTGCGCCCGGGACCTCGCCGAGGCCCAGGTCGGCTTGACCGCGCTGGCCACCGGAGGGTCCGCGCCGGGCGTGGTGGATCCGCACGACGGCACCTGCCGGCCAGGAACGGTGTTCGTCTACTCCGGCCAGGGCTCGCAGTGGGCCGGTATGGGCCGGCGGCTGCTTGCCGAGGAACCGGCCTTTGCCGCCGCCGTCGATGAGCTGGAACCGGCTTTCGTCGAACAGGTCGGGTTCTCGCTGCGCGGAGTCCTCGAATCCGGCGATCCGGTGTCCGGGATCGACCGCATCCAACCGGTGCTCGTCGGACTGCAGGTGGCGCTGACGGCGCTGTGGCGGTCCTACGGGGTGCATCCGGACGCGGTGATCGGTCATTCGATGGGTGAGGTGACCGCGGCGGTGGTCGCCGGCGCGCTGACCCCGGCGCAAGGACTGAAGGTCATCGCGACCCGGTCGAGGCTGATGAAGAAGCTCTCCGGCCAGGGCGCGATGGCGCTGCTCGAGTTATCGGTGGCCGAGGCCGAGGAAACGCTCGCCGGGTACCCGGGGGTGACCGTCGCCGTGGAGGCCTCACCGCGGCAGGTGGTCATCGCCGGCACCCCCGAGCAGGTCGAGGCCATCATCGCGGTGGTGTCCGACCGCGACAGACTGGCCCGGCGGGTGGATGTGGACGTGGCGTCGCACCACAGCATCATCGACCCGGTGCTGGCGGAGCTGCAGGCCGAGTTGGCCGATCTGGACCCGCTTCCGCCCGCGATCCCCGTCTTCGTCACCACCGACGGGCGATCGCAGGCTCCGGTGTTCGACGCCGAGCACTGGGTTGCCAATCTGCGCAACCCCGTTCGGTTCAGCCAGGCCGTCGCCACCGCCGGCGCCCAGCACGGCACCTTCATCGAGATCAGTCCCAACCCGGTGCTGACCTACGCGATCGACGACACCCTGACCGACACCCATCACCACACCGTCCCCACGCTGGTCCGGGATGCCGACGACACGGTCACCTTCCGGACCAACCTCAACGCGGCCCACACCACCCGACCACCGGAGACCCCGCACCACCCCGAACCCCACCTCACACTGCCGTCCACTCCGTGGCAGCACACCCGGCACTGGATCGACGAGCCCGCGCCGCGCCGGTCGGGCGTGTCCGGTCCGGCCCCCGGCACCGTCCTCGGTGTGCACACCCCGGTGGCCGGCGCGATGGGCGGGCACCTCTGGCAGGCGCGACTGGCGCCGCAGCACAAGCCCTATCCGGGTTTCCGCCGGATCGCCGGGGTCGAGGTGGTCCCGGCCTCGGTGCTCATCCGGACCCTGGCCGACGCCGTCGCCGAATACGGCGCCGAGGGCATTGCGGACGTGCGCTTCGACAGTCCGCTGACCCTCGACCAGTCCCGGCTGGTCCAGGTTTTCACCGACGGCGAATCGATCAGCATCTCCTCGGCCGGTGACGACGGCCGGCACTGGGTGCGCAACCTGTCCGCCCGGATCTCGGCCCGGATGACGGCGGCTGCAGAACCGGGTGCCGGTGGCGCCCCGACCGCGGACCCGTCCGCCATCGACGAGCACCACGACCGGTGGGGGATCGCGGGCCATGCCTACGAGTGGTCGGTCGACGCCCATGAGGCGACCCCTGGACGGCTGCGCGCCGATGTCGTGCTGCCGCCCGGATCGACCTCGACGGCGCTGCTGGACGCTGCGATGGATATCGCCCAACTCGTCGCCGCCGAAGCCGGACCCGGCGCCTCGGATGCCGTACTGACCCTTCCGATCGCGGCTGACGCCATCGGTGTCGCCGCCGTGATCCCCGACTTGGGCGGCGGCGTGGTGGAGGTGCGGCGACGCACGGACGCCGACGATCTCGTTGTCGATCTCACCGTCCGAGCCGCCGACGGCCGGCTCTGCGGCGAGGTGCGGGGCCTGCGCTACCGGGTGGTCGAGTCGGCCGCCGCGCTGGCCCCGGCGGCCGATCCGGACACCGTCGCCCACATCATCGACTGGCAGCCCTGGGCACTAGACCTCGGACCCGGCCCGGCAGCTGATCGCTCAACGGCTGATCGTGCACCTGCCGGTCGGGCGGACTCCGGCTCGGTGGCAGTCCTGGGCGAGGGCCAATCGGCTCGGGCGCTCGCTGACCGGTTCGCCGAATTGGGCCATCCGGAAGCCGACCCCGCCGACGCCCGCTATGTCCTCTACGTGCCGCAGGTGGACGGCCCGGAGACAGACGTCGACGTCGCCGCCCGGCTGATCTGCGAGGTTGGCGATGTCGTCGCCCGGCTTGCCGACCGCGATCCGCGTAACCCGGTGACATTGTGGATCATCACCCGGGGCGTGCACGAAGCGCAGACCGACGCCGGGCGGCGGCAGAGTTGCCTGTGGGCGCTGGGTGGCGTCATCGACGCCGAGCAGCCGCAACTGTGGGGCGGCGTGGTCGACGTCGGACCGGAGGCCGACCTGGCCGACTGCGCCGCGGCACTGGCC
>VERS01000483.1 GCA_018882545.1 Mycobacterium sp. | reverse complement strand
ATGATGGACACCTCGTGCCCGAGCCGGAACAGGGCCTCGGCCAACGCGGCGCCGACTCGGCCGCAGCCCATCACCACTACCCGCAACTGACGTCCTCTCGCCATGCCCGTGCCCCAGCCAGACGCTACTCCGGTCGGGGCCAAGGCTTACCCTTGGCACTCGTGTCCAAGGTTTCCAAGGGCGTGCGCAGACTGCTCATCGGTCAGGAGCTCCGCAGCGACAAGCTGAGCCACACCCTGCTGCCGAAGCGGGTCGCCCTGCCGGTGTTCGCCTCGGATGCCATGTCCTCGGTCGCCTACGCCCCCGAGGAAGTCTTCTTGGTGCTCTCGGTCGCCGGGTTGGCCGCCTACTCGATGGCGCCGTGGATCGGTGTCGCGGTGGCCCTGGTGATGCTCGTCGTGGTGGCGTCCTACCGGCAGAACGTGCACGCCTACCCCTCCGGGGGCGGCGACTACGAGGTGGTGACCACCAATCTGGGCCCGACGGCGGGCCTGACTGTGGCCAGCGCGCTGCTCGTCGATTATGTGCTGACGGTAGCGGTGTCGATCGCCGCGGCGATGGCCAACATCGGATCGGCGGTGCCACTGCTCGCCGAGCACAAGGGCATCTTCGCGGTCATCGCGATCGTCCTTCTGACGGCGGTCAACCTGCGGGGTATCCGCGAGTCGGGGATCGCCTTCGCCATCCCCACCTACGCGTTCATCTTCGGGATGTTCGCGATGCTGGCATGGGGCTTCTTCCAGATCCACGTACTCGGACATCGCCTGCAGGCGGAGTCGGCTCCGTTCGAGTTGCACTCCGAGCACGGCGACATCGTGGGTTTGGCCCTGGTGTTCCTGGTGGCGCGGGCGTTCTCTTCGGGGTGTGCGGCGCTGACCGGGGTTGAGGCGATCAGCAACGGGGTGCCGGCGTTCCGTAAGCCCAAGTCCCGCAACGCCGCCACCACGCTGCTGATGCTGGGCAGCATCGCCGTGACGCTGTTGATGGGGATAATCCTGCTGGCCGTGGAGACCGGGGTGAAGATCGCCGAACGCCCGGCCGAACAGCTCGGCGGCGCCCCGGCGGACTACCAGCAGAAGACCCTCGTCGCCCAACTCGCCGACGCCGTCTTCCACGGTTTCACCCCCGGCCTTTACCTGATCACCGGTGTGACGGCCCTGATCCTGGTTTTAGCCGCCAACACCGCGTTCAACGGTTTCCCCGTGCTGGGTTCAATCCTGGCCCAGGACCGTTATCTGCCCCGGCAGCTGCACACCCGCGGTGACCGGCTGGCGTTCTCCAACGGCATCGTGTTCCTGGCGCTGGCCGCGATCGCCTTCGTCGTCGCCTTCGACGCCGAGGTGACCACCCTGATCCAGCTCTACATCGTCGGGGTGTTTCTGTCCTTCACGCTCAGCCAGATCGGGATGGTGCGGCATTGGACGCGGCTGCTGCGCACCGAGGACGACCCGGCCGAACGCGCTCGGATGATCCGCTCCCGGGTGATCAACTTCATCGGGCTGGTCTGCACCGGCTCCGTGCTGATCATCGTCCTGGTCACCAAGTTCCTGGCCGGCGCCTGGATCGCGATTCTGGCGATGGGCAGTCTCTTCGCTCTGATGAGGGCGATCCGCCGGCACTACGACACCGTCAACCGCGAACTCACCCCCGGTCCTCAGGACCGGGAGATGGTGCTGCCCAGCCGAAACCACGCGATCATTCTGGTGTCCAATATGCACCTGCCGACGTTGCGGGCGCTGGCCTATGCCCGCGTGACCCGACCCGACGTCCTGGAGGCGGTCACGGCCAACGTCGACGACGGCGAGACCCGCAAATTGACCGTCGAGTGGGAGGACAGCGACGTCACCGTGCCACTGAAGGTGTTGGCCTCGCCCTACCGCGAGATCACCGGGCCGATCCTGGACTACATCAAGCGGATCGGTAAAGAGTCCCCGCGCACCGTGGTGACGGTGTTCATCCCCGAGTGCGTCGTCGGGCACTGGTGGGAGCGGGTGCTGCACAACCAGAGCGCGCTGCGGCTCAAGACGCGGTTGTTGTTCATGCCGAACGTGATGATGACGTCGGTTCCCTGGCAGATGGATTCCTCCGAGCGGGTCACTCAGCTCGAGGAACAGAACGCACCGGGCGACGTGCGCCGCGGCTTCGTCGAGTGATTGCCCCCGGGGGGACCGAACCTAACGAACTGCTGCTGCGTACCGATGCGCCGGCCAACGGCGGCAGTTGTGTGGCCCGCCACGACGGACGGGTGGTGTTCGTCCGTTACGCGCTGCCCGGTGAACTCGTGCGGGTGCGGGTGACCGCCGAGCGCGGCTCCCACTGGCATGCCGAGGCCATCGAGGTGCTCGAGGCCTCCGTCGACCGGGTCGACTCGCTGTGCCCGGTGGCCGGTCCGGGTGGCGCCGGTTGCTGTGATTTGGCCTTCGCGCGGCCCGTGGCGGCGCGTGCGATCAAGGGGGCGGTGGTCGCCAATCAGCTCGGGAGACTGGGGGATTACCGGTGGGAGGGAGCAGCCGAGCCGGTCGGTGACGGCTCCCCGCTGGGGTGGCGCACCCGTGTGCAGTTCGACGTCGGCGCCGACGGTCGGGCCGGTCTGCACCGCTACCACAGCGCCGCGCTGGTCACCGATCTGCGCTGTGCGCAACTGCCGGCCCGCCTGGTCGTCGGCCTGGACGGGCCGCGCTGGCGGTCCGGGGACCGGCTGCACGTCGTCCTCGACGACGACGATCGCCGCCATGTCATGGTGACCGGTCCGGACCGTCGCGAAGTGGTGGAGGGTGCCCGGGAGTCGGTGCAGCGGGTCGGCCGGCGGGTCTGGCGGATCGGTCTGACCGGGTTCTGGCAGTCCCACCGCCAGGCTGCCCAGACCTACACCGACCTGGTGCGGCAGTGGGTTGCCGGCTCCGGCGCCCGCCGGGCCTGGGACCTCTACGGC
>VERS01000482.1 GCA_018882545.1 Mycobacterium sp. | reverse complement strand
ACCCTCACCGCCGATATCGAAGTCGGCGAGTCGCTGACGCTGCAGGTGGGGGAGCGCCGGATCGAGCTGATCGCCACCCCCGGCGGGGAAACCACCGACTCCATGGTGGTCTGGCTGCCCGAGGAGCGGGTCTGCCTCTGCAGCAACACCTTCGGGCCCGTCTTCGGGCACATCCCGAATCTGGTCACCATCCGGGGGGACCGCTACCGCGACGCCCTGACCGTGATCGACACCATCGAGCGGGTCCGGGCCCTGCAGCCGGAGATTCTCATCACCGGACACTTCGACCCGATCGTCGGGGCCGGGCGCATCGACGCCGAACTGCGCCGACTCCGCGATGCCGTGGCCTACGTCCACGACCAGACCGTGGCCGGTATGAACGCCGGCAAGGACGTCGGCACCCTGATGGCCGAGATCGCCCTGCCGCCCGATCTGGCGGTCGGGCAGGGGTACGGCCGGGTGGCCTGGGACGTCCGGGCGATCTGGGAGAACTACTCCGGCTGGTTCCACCACCGCTCCACCACCGAGCTGTACCCGGTCGGCCCGGAGTCGGTCAGCGCCGACGTCGTCGACCTCGCCGGCGCCGATGCCCTGATCGCCCGGGCCCGCAGGCACCTAGACGCCGGCCGGCCGTTGCAGGCCATCCACCTCGCCGAGGTGGTCTCGCACACCGACCCGGGGAACCGGGAGTGCCGGGCCGTTCTCAAGGCCGCCCACGAGGCGCTGCTGGCCGACAGTGTGAACTTCTGGGAGTCCGCCTGGCTCACCGCTCAGATCGCGAGGTACGTATGACCGCCGCCGTCCGCTTCGATTTCACCGGAACCCGCGCCCTGGTCACCGGCGGCACCAGCGGCATCGGCCACGCCGTCGCCGGACTGCTGGGAGAGGCCGGCGCAGAGGTCACCATCACCGGCACCAAGCCGGCGGCGGCCGACTACGACACCGACCTGGTCGGTCTGACCTACCGCCGGTTGGTGCTCACCGACCCGGACTCGGTGGCCGCGCTGGCAGGTGAGTTCACCGAACTCGACGTCCTGGTCAACAACGCCGGGGCCAACTTCCCCGGCGGGCGCGACGAATCCGACCCCGACGGCTTCGACGCCTCGGTGACGCTGAACCTACTCGGCTCCTACCGGCTCACGGCGGCGCTGCATCCGGCACTGCGGGCGTCGAGCGCACGCGGTGGGGCGAGTGTGGTGAACATGTCTTCGATCTCGGCGCTGCGGGCGGTCCCCCTGGTGCCCGGCTACGCCGCGGCCAAGGCCGGCTTGATCAACCTCACCCGCAACCTCGCCGCCAAATGGGCCGGCGACGGCATCCGGGTCAACGCGGTGGCGCCCGGGCTGATCGACACCCCGATGACGGCGCCCATGCATTCCTACCGGCCACTCCTCGACGGGGAGTTGACGCACATCCCGCTGCGCCGGATGGGCACCGCACGCGAGGTGGCGGCCACGGTGGCCTTTCTGTGCACCGAGGACAGCAGCTACACCACCGGCGCGGTCTTCGTCGTCGACGGCGCCTCAGACTGCGTGTAGATCCACCGGCGGCAGTCCCGGGTGAGTCCGGTTCCATCTGGAAACCCGGACAGCAAGGTTGTATATTGGCGGCGCGCTGCCCACGATAGGGGCGGGCTGTATATTGAGCGGGCACTTAGGCCACCGAATCCGATCGACCCGCATGGCAGCAAACGAGGGGTGAGTCACTGTGAGTTCTTTCACGCGCAACGGTCCGGCTGATTTCGGACGCGTGAGGAACGGCTACGATCCAGCAGCCGTCGATGAGTTGATCGGGGAAATGTCCTACGTCCAGCAGGGCCTCCAGCAGGAGGTGGAAAGCCTGCGCGCCCAGCTCGACCAGTCCTCGTCCCAGGTCGCCGAACTGCACCAGCAACTCAACGACACCTCCGCGCAGGTGGCCCAACTCCACCACGAGCGGGCCTCGCTGAGTGAGTCCTCCCAGGCCCCGCAGGCGATGACCGACCGGATCGCCAAGATGCTGCGCGTCGCCGTCGACGAAGTCTCCGAAATGCAGTACGAGGCGCGGCTGGAGGCGGAGTCGATGATCGCCAACGCCCAGGCTGAGGCGGAGGCGGCCCGGACCCAAGCCCGGCAGCACCTGGCCGAGTTGGCGGCCCGCCAGCGCGCGATGGAGACCGAGTACGCCGAGGTGATGAGCCGGGCCCGCGACGAGGCGGCGCGGATCATCGCCCAGGCCGTCAGCGAGTCCGAGCGCATGCGTGAGGTCGAGGCCCTGCGCCGCCAGCAGGCCGAGGAGGAGCTGACCACGGAGCTGTCCCGGCTGCGCCGGGAGACCGAGGCCAGGGTCGACGAGCAGATCCGGACGACTGCCCAGGAGTGCGAGATCCGGGTTCTCGACGCCAAGGCCGAGGCCGAGCGTCGGCTGCGGGTGGTCAACGAGCAGATCGACCGCCGCCTGCAGGAGACCCGCCGTTCGCTGGAGGACATCAGCGAGAAGCGCATCGCGGTGCTCGAGCAGCTCGCCGAGGTGCACAGCAGCCTCGAGTCGATCCCGGCGATCCTGCAGAACGCCTACCACGAGGTGAACGCCGCCCCCGACACCGGTCTGGTGCTCACCAGCAGCAGGACCGACGGCCAGGTGCGCTTCGCCCCGGCCGAGGAGTTGGACGACGAGATCATCGTGCGCTACGAGGACGCCGACGAGGTCGAGGTCGAGTCCGACGAGTCCGAAACCGTCTAGAACGAGGACCGGCGACCTACGGCGCTACGGCGCCAGCGACGGAATCCCGAGACCGAACTCCTGTCGCAGCACGGTGCGGGCCGCGTAGAACCCGCACATGCCATGGACCCCGCCGCCCGGGGGGGTGGCTGAGGAACACAGGTAGGCCTGCGGGACGGGCGTCGTCCACGGATTGACCCGCGGGGTCGGGCCGAGCAGTGCGCGCAGCACCGAGT
>VERS01000481.1 GCA_018882545.1 Mycobacterium sp. | reverse complement strand
AGCGTGACGACCACGAAGGCCGACAGCAGCACCGGCGCGGCGACCTGCGCGGCCCACCGAAGCCCCCGCCGGAACCGCCACAGCATCCCGACGGCTAGCAGGCCGAGCAGACAGGCCACCTGCCCGGCGGTGGTCAGTGCGTGCAACTGATTCGACGACGGGAACGCCGGCCACTCCACCGTCGAAATCGCCTCCAGCGCAACAACGGAGACCACAACGGCGGCGAGAGCCGCCAGCGCCATCTGAGCGGCGACCACGAGGCCGTTGCGGACCGCGCCCATGGCCGGTTAGATCGGCAGCTTGCGGAAGATGGGCCGCGGGATGTGCCGCAACACCATCATGACGTAACGGAAAGCCCCGGGGGCCCAGACCAATTCCTTGCCCTTGGCCGATGCGGTGACGGCGAGGTCGGCGACGTACTCCTTGTCCACCGTCAGGGGCGCTTCCTTGACGTGCGCGCTCATCCGGGTCCGCACCTGCCCGGGCCGGATCACCAGGACGTTGACCCCGAAGGGCTTGAGCGCCTCGCCGAGGCCGAGGTAGAAGCCGTCCAGGCCCGCTTTGGTGGAGCCGTAGACGAAGTTGGACCGCCGGACCCGTTCGCCGGCGGCCGAACTCATCGCAATGATCCGCCCGAATCCCTGCGAGCGCATCTTCTCGCCAAGGAGCACTCCCACCGAAACCGCTGCGGTGTAGTTGATCTCGACGATCTGAACGGCCTTGCGCTGGTTCTGCCAGAGCTCCTCGGCGTCGCCGAGCAGACCGAAGGCGACGATGGCCACATCTATGTCGCCGTCAGCGAAGCACTCCTCGATCACCGCCGGGTGGCTGGCGGTGTCGACGGCGTCGAAGTCGACGAGTGTCACCGACTTCGCGCCCGCCCGGGTCATCTGCGCAACGGCGGACTCGCGGGCGGGATCGTCGGGCAGGGCGGCCAGGATGATCCGGGCCGGGGCGTCGCGCAGATAGCGCTCGCAGATGGCCAACCCGATCTCCGAGGTGCCGCCGAGCAACAGGATGGCCTGGGGAGCCCCGACCGCGTCAAGCACCATTTACAGCAACTCCAAACGTCGGGCCATGTCCGAGGCGAACACCCCGTCCGGGTCCACCCTGCGGCGCACCGCGATCCACTCGTCGATACGCGGATACATGGCGTGGAAGGTCTCGGCGCTGGTCCGGGAGTCCTTGGCGGTGTAGAGCCGGCCGCCGAACTTGAGCACCCGCCGGTCCAGTTCGGTGACGAACTCGCTCAAGCCCGCCTTGATCGGGAAGTCCACGCAGACGTTCCAGCCCGGTATTGGAAAGCTGAGTGGCGCTTGGTTTCCCGGGCCGAAGAGTTTGAACACGTTGAGGAACGAGTAGTGGCCGGAGGCCTGGATGTCGACGATGATCGCCTTGAACTCCTCGACCGCCTCGACCGGTACGACGAACTGGTACTGCAGAAAGCCGGCCGGTCCGTAGGCTCGGTTCCACTCGCCGAACATGTCCAGCGGGTGGTAGAACTGCGTCAGGTTCTGGACCTTGTTCCGGTAGGTGCCCGACTTGCGGTACCACAGTTCGCCGATCGGGCCGAAGGTGTATTTGTTGGCCAGCCCGTTGGGGAAGATATCCGGGAAGGTAAGCAGTTGGGGCGCGTCGAACTTCAGCGGGTCGCGCTGCAATTTCTCGGGCAGCTGGTCCAGTCGTGCCAGCGATCCGCGGGAGATCGCCGCGCGGCCCAACTTCGGCGGCGCACTGATGGCGTCGAACCACGCGCTGGAATAGGTGTAGTCGGCTTCGCTGCCGTCGCTGTGGAAGGCGATGGTCTCATCCAGGCCGCCGGTGACGTCGCCGTCGGCGATGAAGTAGGCCGTCTGGGTCGGCGTCATCTCGATGGTGGCGCGCAGGATGATCCCGGTCAGGCCGTTGCCACCGACGGTCGCCCAGAACAGGTCGGCGTCCGGGCCGTCGGGTGTGACGGTGCGCACGGTGCCGTCGGCGATGAGCAGATCCATCGAGCGGACGTGGTTGCCGAAACTGCCGGCGCTGTGGTGGTTCTTGCCGTGGATATCGCAGCCGATGGCCCCGCCGATGGTGACCTGCCGGGTGCCGGGCAACACCGGCACCCACAGCCCGCCGGGCAGCGCCGCCTTCATCAACTGATCCAGGCTCACCCCGCCGTCGACGTCGACGATCCGGGTGGCGGCGTCGACGGAGTGGATACGGTTCAGCGCGGTCATGTCGACAACCAGGCCGCCGCCGTTCTGGGCGTTGTCGCCGTAGGAGCGGCCCAGGCCGCGGGCGATCACCCCACGGTGGCGACCGCCGGCGGCCTGATCGGCAGCACGCAGGACGGCGGCGACGATCTCTTGCGGATCCGGGGTCGACAGAACCTCGGCGACGCTGGGGGCGGTGCGTCCCCAACCGGTCAGCCGCTGCTGGGTGGTGGTTGCCGACATCGTGACGAGGTTACCGTCAGGCTTCGGCCCGGCGGTTTTCATCCCGCCGGAAGATCCACACGCGCTGGACGACGAAGTTGATCACCGTCGCGGTGCCCTGAGCCACCACGAACGCCACCGGCACCGCCCAGTCCTGGTAGTGCAGCAGACGCAGGCACAGATGGTTCAACCCGACCTGCACCGCGAAGGTCAGTGCGTAGAGCACCATCACCTTGACGAAACGGGACCGGCTCGGCTGGGCGCCGAAGGTCCAGCGCCGGTTGATCAGGTAGGCGGTCAAGGTGCCGGCGACGAACCCGATGGCCTTGGCCAGATCCACCTGCAGACCTGCGCCCTTGTAGAGGAACAGGTACAGCCCGAAGTCGACGACCGCCGAGAAGCCGCCGGTGAGCACGAACCGGGTCAGCTGAGTCTTCAGGCTCAGGTGGGTCGGGTGGTCGATCTCGGCCATCGCGGGAAGCTTACGGCCAGCCCACCGGGCAGGATGGTGCTGTGCAGGAC
>VERS01000480.1 GCA_018882545.1 Mycobacterium sp. | reverse complement strand
GTCGAGGAGGTGTTCCCGGCGGAGAAGCTCTACGACGACTACCGCGCCGCGGCGGGACCCGGCGACTTCACCGTCCCCCCGGTCGTCGAGGAACTGAAGGTCAAGGCCAAGCAGCGCGGCCTGTGGAACCTGTTCCTGCCGGCGGAGTCCGGGCTGACCAACCTCGAGTACGCCCCCCTGGCAGAGCTGACCGGTTGGAGCACCGAGATCGCCCCGGAGGCGATCAACTGCGCGGCGCCCGACACCGGCAACATGGAGGTGCTGCACATGTTCGGCACCCCCGAGCAGAAGAAGCAGTGGCTCCAGCCACTGCTGGCCGGGGAGATCCGCAGCGCCTTCTCGATGACCGAACCGGCGGTGGCCTCCTCCGACGCCCGGAACATCCAGACCGCCATCGTGCCCGACGGCGACGACTACATCATCAACGGCCGCAAGTGGTGGACCTCGGGTGCCAACGATCCGCGCTGCAAGGTCCTTATCGTGATGGGCCGCACCAACCCGGACGCGGCCTCGCACCAGCAGCAGTCGATGATCCTGGTCCCCATCGACACACCCGGGGTCAACATCGTGCGGTCCACGTCGGTGTTCGGCTGGCAGGACCAGCACGGCCACGCCGAGATCATCTATGACAACGTCCGGGTCCCGGCCTCGAACCTGCTTGCCGAGGAGGGGATGGGGTTCGCCATCGCCCAGGCGCGACTCGGACCGGGCCGCATCCACCACTGCATGCGCGCAATCGGGGTGGCCGAACGCGCCCTGGCACTGATGACCGAACGAGCCCGCACCCGGATCGCCTTCGGTAAACCACTGGCGGAGCAGGGCATGGTGCAGCATCAGATCGCGTTGTCCCGCAACGAGATCGACCAGGCGCGGCTGCTGTGCGAGAAGGCCGCCTGGACCATCGACCAGCACGGCAACCGGGCCGCCTTCGCCCTGGTCTCCCAGATCAAGGCGGTGGCCCCGCAGATGTCCCTGAACGTGATCGACCGGGCCATCCAGATCCACGGCGGCGGCGGAGTCAGCGACGACTTCCCACTGGCCCGGATGTACGGATGGCAGCGGGCCATGCGGATCTTCGACGGTCCCGACGAGGTCCACATCCGCACCATCGCGCGCGCCGAACTCGGCCGCGAGCCCGGAGCCATGGCCGTAGCGGCGACCCGCGGGTGAGCCCGGCGCACGAGAGGCTCTCCGGCGCCTGGAATTTCCGTGACGTCGCTGAGACGGCGGGGCTTCGGCCCGGCCGGCTGTTCCGCTCCAGTGAACTCTCCAGGCTCGACGACACCGGCCGGCGCGCACTGGCCGAACTGGGTGTCACCGACGTTGCCGATCTGCGCTCACCGGCAGAGGTGGCGCGGCGCGGCGGCGGGGCGGTACCCGAAGGCGTTGCAGTGCACAATCTTCCGTTCCCAGAGGTATCGCATCACCACGACGGCCAGGAATCCCCGCACGAGTCCAGCTGGAACAAGATGCTGACTGAGTTCTCCGAGGAGGACCCGGCCGAGGCCGCCCGCCGCTGGATGACCGCGGAGTACGAACGCTTCCCCACCCTGGGCGGCGCCCAGCGCGCGGTGCGCCGGATCATCACGATCCTGGCCGCCGGCCGGCCGGTACTGGTGCACTGCTTCGCCGGGAAGGACCGCACCGGATTCGCGGTGGCCGTGGCACTGGAGGCCGCGGGGGTGCCGGCTGACGCCGTGATGGCCGATTACCTGCACAGCAACACCGCGGTCGAGCCGCTGCGCCACGCCATCCTGGCCACCATGGGCAGCCGCGAGGGCATGACCGACGAGATGCTCTCCTTCGCCGAGTCCCGCCTGACCGATGACGTTCTCGGCGTGCACGAGCAGTACCTGGCCAGCGCCCGACGAGTACTCGACGAGACCCACGGTGACCTGGCCGGCTACCTCGCAGCGGCCGGCGTGACCGAGGAGGACATCCTCCGCCTGCGCAGCCGGCTGACGAGCTGAACAACGCCGCAGGAGACCGTGGACCTGACCACGGCGCCTACAGCAGCACCCCGGCCACCCACACCGCGGTGGCCAGCAGTGCCGCAACGAACTCCACCCCCACCGACAGTGCCACCCCCTTGACCGCATGGACCGTCGAGGTCCACGCCCGGCGCCGATCCCGCCGGTGGGCCAGTTCGGCCAGATACACCCCCAGCACGAAACCGACGATCAAGCCCGCCACCGGGATGACGAAGAACCCGACGATTCCCAGTAGCGCGCCGATGGCCAGGCTGCGGCCGCTGACGTCGGCGGCCTTCATGCGCCGCGCCGGCCAGAGGTATTTCACCAACACGCCCACCGCGAGCAGTGCGGTGGCAAGACCCAGGACGACCCAGCCCGCGGTCGTGCCCTCGACGAACGCCCACACCGCGATGGCCGCCCAGACCAGCAGGGTGCCCGGCAGCAGCGGGAACAGGATCCCGGCCAGACCGACGGCGATCGCCAACGCGACCAGGACCAGACCGCCGGTGCTCACGGGTTCAATCGGTCGGCATCAAGCCCGAACCCACCGGGGTCGGTCGGGTCGGTCACAACCGGAAGGCCGCCGGTTCCGGCGCGGACAGATCGTCGATCGTCGACCACTGCGCGGCGATGTCGTCGACAGTCGGCACCTGTTCGAAGGTGACACCCTTGTTCTGGAACAGGGCCACGCGCTGAACCTTGCCGCCGCCGGCGATGAACACCGATGCGGTGTCGGGCACCTCCTCGGTGCACAGGTAGGCGACCACAGGGGCGACGTACTCCGGTGTCAGCTTCTTGAAGACCTCGGGCGGCAGGATGTCCTCGGTCATCCGGGTGGCCGCGATCGGGGCCATGGCGTTGGCCTTGATGTTGTACTTGGCGCCCTCCTGGGCCAGCGTGTTGATCAGCCCGACCAGACCCAGTTTGGCGGCGCTGTAGTTGGCCTGGCCGAAGTTGCCGAACAGCCCACTGG
>VERS01000479.1 GCA_018882545.1 Mycobacterium sp. | reverse complement strand
ACCTGGCGCAGCGAACTGACTTTCGATGAGCCCGTCCTGCCGCCGCAGTACGTGGGCCCGCGCAACGCCGGGACCGCCATCCTCTTCCTGCTGATGCCCGGTCAGCAGTCCGCCTGGCACACGGTGCGTAGCGCGGAATTGTGGCTGCACCATCGCGGCAGCCCGCTGATTCTCGAGTTCGGACCCGAAAAGGATCTCGCAACGAGTTGTCTGCTCGGCCCCGATATCGCCGCCGGGCAACAGCCGCAGATGATCGTGCCGCCGGGGCACTGGCAGCGAGCCCGCCCACAGGCACCGGAACCGGTGCTGGTGAGCTGCGTGGTGGTGCCGGGCTTCGACTTCGCCGACTTCGCGCTGCACGCGACCGGGGAGTGAAACCAGCCTGCTACACGCAGTCGGTGCAGATCGACGCGCCGTTGCCGCCCCCGGCCAGCCGGCTGCGGTGGTGGACCAGAAAGCAGCTGCTGCAGGTGAACTCGTCGGGCTGCTTGGGCACCACCCGGACCATCAGTTCTTCGTCGAACAGATCCGCTCCCGGCAACACGTAGTCGATTCCGTCGACTTCATCGGCGTCCAGAGCTGCGTCAGCGGGGTTGTTGCGGCGCACCGCGAGCTCGCGGAGCGGCTCCTCGGCGTCGACGGCCACGCGTCGGGGTGCGTCGTAGTCCACAGTCATGGTTGGCACCTTTCGGGTTCGTTCTGCCGGCCTGACACCGGGCCGAATGCGCTCTTATTCCCCGCAGCGCCGAACCGCTAAACCCCGCAATCCCAGAAACCCTGGGGTCAGATCCGCCAGAGCGACTCCTGGGCCACGCTTGCCACCAAGGTGCCCGCCTCGTCATGAATCGCACCAAAGGCCAGGCCCCGGGCGTCGCGGTGGCTGACGCCGACCGCGTCGTAACAGTGCCACTGTCGAGGGTCGGCGGGACGGTGCAGCCACAACGCATGGTCCAGGCTGGCCGCCCCGCCGGGACCGGGCTGCTGGTGACCGGGCGGGCGGGCCGTGGAGACCAGCCCGAGGTCGGACACGAACGTCAAAGCGCACGCCCGCAGTACCGGGTCTTCTTCGATGGGCTCGCGGGAGCGAAACCAGAACGGCTGCATCGGCCAATCGAGCGGCTGCCCGGCAGCCACCCGGGTCTCGAAGTAGTCCGCCCACCCTTGCGGGGGAGTGACGACAGTGGTGGCCTGCGCCAGCGGCAGCCGCATCGCCGCGGGCCGCTGCCAGTCCAGGGTCGACTCCGGCAGGTGGAAGGAGGCCATCATCTCGAAGATCGGCAGCCCCTGCTGGCCGGCCGTCACCCGCCGGGTGGTGAAGGAGCGACCGTCGCGGGTGGTCTCCACGGTGTAGTCGACATCCACCCCCACCCGGCCGCCCTGGATGAAGTAGGCATGCAGGGACTGCGGCAGCCGGCCCGGCGGCACGGTGGCAGCCGCCGCGGCCAGCGCCTGGGCGGCGATCAGACCACCGAACAGACGCGGCCCCGCGCCCAGTGCGTTGGCGGTGCGGAAGCTCCGGCCGTCACCATCCAGTGCCACCAGGCGGGCGATCCAACTCGGCGGCATGAGGCTCACCCTAACCGCGCCACCTACCCTCACGGTCATGGCGCAGGGCTTGCATCAGGGCTTGCATCAGGCGTTTCAGGCACCGGAGGGTCTGCTAAGGATCGAGGATTGCGTAGACGCCGCCGGTGAGATCGCGTTGCCGCCGGGAACCACGCTGGTTTCGCTGATCGAGCGGAACGTGGCCAACGTCGGTGACACCGTGGCCTACCGGTTCCTGGACTTTGCCCGCTCCGACGGCGAGGCCGCCGAGCTGACCTGGGCCCAGCTGGATGTTCGGATGCGTGCGGTGGCGGCCGCCATCCAGGCGGCGGTGGCACCGGGTGAGCGAGTCGCGATCCTGGCCCCGCAGGGTCTGGACTACATCGCCGCCTTCTTAGCCGTGCTCAAGGCGGGCTGCATCGCCGTACCGCTATTCGCCCCGGAACTGCCGGGCCACGCCGAGCGTCTGGCCGTCGCGCTTGCGGATGCCGAACCGGCCCTACTGCTGACCACCCGCGGTGCGGTCGAGGCCGTCGAGGGGTTTGTGAGCAAGCTGGGCGGGGCGAGGGCGCCGATGATCGTGATCGACGCGATCGCCGACTCGTCAGCGCAGGGTTTCGTGCCGGTCGGCGTCGGCATGGACGACGTTTCGCACCTGCAATACACCTCCGGGACCACCCGGGCGCCGGTGGGCGTTGAGATCACCCACCGCGCGTTCTGCACCAACCTGACCCAGATGATCCTGTCCATCGACCTGCTCAACCGAAACACCCACGGGGTCAGCTGGTTACCGCTCTACCACGATATGGGCCTGTCGATGATCGGCTTCCCGGCAACCTACGGCGGGCACTCCATCCTGATGGCGCCGACCGCATTCGTCCGGCGTCCCCAGCGCTGGATCCGCGCCCTCTCCGATGCCTCGCGGGACGGCCGGGTGGTCACCGCCGCGCCGAACTTCGCCTATGAGTGGGCCGCCCAGCGCGGCCGGCCGGCGGCGGGGGAGGACATCGACCTGGCCAACGTGGTGGCGATCATCGGCTCCGAACCGGTCAGTATGGCCGCCATCGACGCGTTCAACGAGGCCTTCGGCCCCTACGGACTGCCCCCCACGGCGATGAAGCCTTCTTACGGGATCGCCGAGGCGACGCTGTTCATCGCGAACATCGCACCGCAGGCCCGGGCCCGCGCAACTTATTTCGACGCCGACCTGCTCGCCGCCGGTGAGGCGGTGGAAGTCCCCGCCGACGCGCCCAACGCCGTCGCCCATGTGTCCTGCGGAGTGGTGGCGCGCAGTCTGCGCGCGGTCGTGGTCGACCCGGACACCGCGGCGGAGTTGCCCGACGGCATGGTGGGGGAGTTCTGGCTGCACGGCGACAACGTGGGCCGGGGCTACTGGCGCCGTCCCGAGC
>VERS01000478.1 GCA_018882545.1 Mycobacterium sp. | reverse complement strand
GCGCCGGACAACCGCCCCGGTGGCACCGGTTCGCCTGGACCCCGACGGCAGCCACCTGGTGGTCGGCGCGACCGGAAACATCGGCCCGCACCTGATCGGCTACCTCGCCAGCCAGGGCGCCCGCACCGTGGTCGCGGTATCCCGGAACCCCGGTCCCCGGCTCGATGAGCTGACAAAGGCACTGTCGCAGCGCGGAATCCGACTGGTGACCGTCGCCGCCGATGCCGCCGACCACAGCGCGATGAGCGCTCTGTTCGACCGGTTCGGCGCCGACCTGCCTGCGCTGGCCGGGATCTATCTCGCTGCGTTCGGCGGCGGCCCGGTGACCCTGCAGGACATGAGCCCCGCCGACGTCACCGCGATGTTCGCCCCGAAGTTGAACGCCGCCTGGCTGCTGCACACGCTGTCACTGCACCACCCGGTTCAGCAGTTCGTCCTGTTCACGTCGATCTCCGGGCTACTCGGGTCGCGCTGGCTGGGCCACTATGCGGCCACCACCACCTTCCTGGACACCTTGGCCTACGCGCGGCGGGCCGCCGGTTTGCCCGCCACGGCCGTGCAGTGGGGGTGGTGGAAGTCGTTGGCCGACAACCAGTCCGACGCCGAACGGCAAGTCAGCCTCGAGTCCGGTCTGCTGCCGATGCCCGACGACACCGCCATCCGCGCGCTGTCGGTCCTCACCTCCGCTCAGGGGCCGGTGTGCGGAGCTGTGGTGGCGGCGGACTGGAACCGGCTTGCCGCCGCCTACCGAACCCGGGCGGCTCTGCACATCATCGACGAGCTCACCAGCGAACCCGGTGCCCTCACCGGTGTGACGACCACATTCCGGTCGGCCCTGCAGGACTGCGAGCCCGCCGGGCGGCGCGCCATGCTGACCGAACACGTCTGCGCACTGGTGGCCGAGGCCATGGGCCTTCCCTCGCCTGACGCCGTCGACCACTCGGTCGGGTTCTTCCAGGCCGGGATGAATTCTCTGATGAGCGTGGCGCTGCGGCGGGCGCTCAGCGACTCCGTGGGCGAGGAATTGCCGTCCTCGGTGGTTTTCGATTACCCGACCGTGTCCGACCTCGCCGGCTATCTGGCCGCACGACTGCCGGAAACGGCCGCCGTCGTCGAGGAGTCCGATGACGTCGACGACTACTGCGACCTCGCCGAAGACGAACTGCTGCAGCGACTATCGGAGAGGCTGAGCTAACCCCATGACAGCCCCGTCAGCCTCCTCGGCCCCGTCGGCGGACCGCAGAGCGATCATCACCGACGCGCTGCGCAAGATCGACGATCTGACCGCACGCCTGGCGATCGCCGAAAAGGCCTCCACCGAACCGATCGCCGTGGTGGGCCTGGGCTGCCGGTTGCCGGGCGGGGTGAGCAATGCCGAGGAGTTCTGGACGCTGCTGCGCGAGGGCGCCAGCGGCATCATCCGAGTCCCGGCCGATCGCTGGGACGCCGACGCCTACTACTCCGACGACCACACCGTGCCGGGCACCATCTGCAACCGCGAGGGCGGGTTCCTGACCTCGTGGCAGCCCGACGAGTTCGACGCCGAGTTCTTCAACATCGCCCCCCGCGAGGCCGCCGCGATCGACCCTCAGCAGCGGCTGCTGCTCGAAGTCTCCTGGGAGGCACTGGAAAACGCCGGTATCAACCCGCAGTCGATCCGCGGCACCCAGACCGGAGTCTTCATCGGACTGACCACCAACGACTACTACCACTCAGTGGCCGGCAAGCTGCGCAGGGAACAGATCGACGCCTACATCCCGTTCGGCAACGCCCCCAACTTCGCGGCCGGGCGGCTGTCGTACTTCCTGGGCGCCCGGGGCCCCGCGGTGGTGCTGGACACCGCCTGCTCGTCGTCACTGGTCGCCATCCACCTGGCCTGTGAGAGCCTGCGCCGCCGGGAGAGCGACACCGCCCTGGCCGCCGGGGTCAACCTGATCCTGAGCCCGGAGAACAGCATCGCGTGTTCACGATTCGGGATGCTCTCGCCGGACGGCACCTGCAAGACCTTCGACGCCGAGGCCA
The DNA here is from genome assembly GCA_018882545.1 of Mycobacterium sp. Classification (GTDB taxonomy): domain Bacteria; phylum Actinomycetota; class Actinomycetes; order Mycobacteriales; family Mycobacteriaceae; genus Mycobacterium. The sequence goes on along the minus strand of VERS01000478.1, from coordinate 935 downwards.
ACGGGTACGTGCGCAGCGAGGGCTGCGGCGTGGTGGTCCTCAAACGCCTCGAGGACGCCCAGCGGGCCGGGGATGCGGTGCTGGCGGTGGTGCGGGGTTCGGCGGTCAACCAGGACGGTGCCAGCAGCGGTCAGACCGTGCCCAACGGCCCCGCTCAGCAGGCGCTGATGCGCCAGGCGTTGCACGCGGCGCGCCTGACGCCCGCCGAGGTCGACTACATCGAGGCGCACGGTACCGGCACCGGCCTGGGCGATCCGATCGAACTGGACGCCCTGGCCGAGGTGTACGGCGAGCGGGCGGGCTCCGCGCCGCTGGTGTTGGGCTCGGTGAAGACCAACCTCGGCCACCTGGAGTCTGCGGCGGGGGTGACCGGATTCATCAAGGCGGTGCTCAGCGTCGGCCACGGCCATATTCCGCGGCAATTGAACTTCACCAAGCTGACCCCGAACGCCGGCCCGGGCGCCGCCCGCTTCGTCATCGCCGCCGAGCCGCTGGACTGGCCCGAGGTCAGCCGACCCCGGCGGGCCGCGGTGTCCTCCTTCGGTGTCAGCGGGACCAACGCCCACGTGATCATCGAGCAGGGCCCCGCCTCCGCGGAGCCGGCCGACGCGCCCGAGGGGGCGGCGGGCCCCGAGTCGGCGGTCAGCACGCTGGTGGTCACCGGCCGCAGTCCCGCCCGGATCGCCGCCACGGCCGGCCGGCTGGCCGACTGGCTGGAAGACAGCGACGTGGCACTCGCCGATGCCGCCCACACGCTCAACCACCACCGGGCCCGGCACCCGTTGTTCGCCACCGTGGCCGCCGCCGACCGCGGGCAGGCGGTGGAGGGACTGCGCGCACTGGCCGGCGGCTACCCGGCCCCCGGCGTGGTCGCAGCCCACCCCGAACCCTGCGGATCCGGAACGGTGTTCGTCTTCTCCGGTCAGGGTTCGCAG
>VERS01000477.1 GCA_018882545.1 Mycobacterium sp. | reverse complement strand
CCTCGGTGTAGATCGCGCCGTAGAACCGCGAGATGAGCCAGGCCGCGACCCCGCTGACGACACCGGCCAGCAGCCCGGCTAGCAGCCAGCGCATCGCCAGATCGCGACGGCGGTCCGGATCCGGGTTGGACCGGGCGTCGGCCATGCCGTCGAGCACACCCCAGATCAGGGCCGCCAAGCCGAGGGCGCCGCACAGCGCGAAGCTGATCGAGCCGGCGTTGGTGGGGGAGGCATTGATGAGTGAGCCCTGCACCACCCGGAGCACCACCATCGCGATTGCGAACACCAGCCCGCGCGGTAACCACGTCGTCATAGGTGTGCAGCCTAGCGAGTACCGTCACCGACCGTGACACATTGCCAACGCCGGGACCGGCTGGCGGCGTGTCTGGTCGATCGGGGACTGGATGCGTTGCTGGTCAGTGACCTGGTCAATGTCCGCTATCTGACCGGTTTCACCGGCTCGAATGCGGCCCTTTTGGTGTTTTCCGACGACACGCCGCCGGTGCTGGCCACCGACTCCCGGTACCGCGCCCAGGCCGCGCGGCAGGCCCCTGACCTGCACACTGCGATCGAGCGGGCCTGCGGTCGGCATCTGCTGCGGCGCGCCGTGGCCACCGGGGCCCGGCGGATCGGCTTCGAGAGCCATGTCGTCACGGTGGATGGATTCGATGCCCTGCTGGAGGATCTCGACGGCCGGCAGAGCGAATTGGTGCGCGCCGCGGGCATGGTGGAGGCACTCCGCGAGGTCAAGGACTCCGGGGAGGTGGCACTGTTGCGGCTGGCCTGCGAGGCTGCCGACGCCGCACTGGCGAGCCTGGTCGAGGGCGGTGGGCTGCGGCCGGGCCGCACGGAGAAGGCCGTGGCCCGCGAACTGGAAACACTGATGCTCGACCACGGCGCCGACGCGCCGTCCTTCGAGACCATCGTCGCGGCCGGCAAGAACTCGGCGATTCCCCACCACCGGCCCACCGACGCCGAACTCGACCACCGCGACTTCGTCAAGATCGACTTCGGCGCCCTGGTCGGCGGCTACCACTGCGATATGACCCGAACCTTCGTCCTGGGTGCGGCGGCGGACTGGCAGCGGGAGATCTACGAGCTCGTGGCGGCCGCGCAGCAGGCCGGAGTGGATGCCCTGCGGCAAGGCGCCGAACTGTCCGCGGTGGACGCCGCGGCCCGCCGGGTCATCGCCGACGCCGGCTTCGGTGATCACTTCGGGCACGGTCTGGGTCACGGTGTGGGGCTGCAGATCCACGAAGCGCCGGGGATCGGCTCGGCGGCCGCCGGTACACTGCGGGCTGGCTCCGTGGTGACCGTGGAACCCGGGATCTATCTGGCCGAGCGCGGCGGGGTCCGCATCGAAGACACCCTGTTCGTCGGTGCCCGCGGGCCCGAGTTGCTGACCCGGTTCCCGCGGGACCTGGCCATCCTCTAGAAGAGACCAAGGAGAACGACCGTGGCGACCACCGCCGACTTCAAGAACGGCCTCGTGCTGAACATCGACGGGCAACTCTGGCAGATCATCGAGTTCCAGCACGTCAAACCGGGGAAGGGACCGGCTTTCGTGCGGACCAAGCTTAAGAATGTGCTCTCCGGCAAAGTGGTCGACAAGACCTATAACGCGGGGGTCAAGGTGGAGACCGCCACCGTTGACCGGCGGGACGCCACCTACCTGTACCGCGACGGCAGCGATTTCGTGTTCATGGACAGCGAGGACTACGAGCAGCACCCACTCCCGGAGGCGCTGGTGGGTGCTTCGGCCGGCTTCCTGCTGGAGGGTATGCCGGTTCAGATCGCCTTCAACGAGGGTGCCCCGCTGTACCTGGAGCTTCCGGTGACGGTCGAACTCGAGGTCACCCACACCGAGCCCGGCCTGCAGGGCGACCGCTCCAACGCCGGGACAAAACCGGCCACCCTGGAGACCGGTGCGGAGATCCAGGTTCCGCTGTTCATCAATATCGGCGACAAGCTCAAGGTCGACTCCCGCGACGGCAGCTATCTGGGCCGCGTGAATGCCTAGCGGTGGCTGACCGCAGGGCGGACAGGGGCAGGCCCCAGGGCAGGCACCAGGCCCGTAAGCGTGCCGTCGACTTGCTTTTCGAAGCCGAGGCGCGGAATCTGACCCCGGCGGAGGTGGCCCGGGCCCGGCTCGAACTCGCTGAGGCCAATCCCGATGTGGCACAGCTGAATCCCTACACCGTCACCGTCGCTGAGGGGGTCAGCCGGCACGCCGCGCATATCGACGATTTGATCCGCTCGCACCTGCAGGGCTGGACTCTGGAGCGGTTGCCCGCCGTCGACCGGGCCATCCTGCGGGTGGCGGTGTGGGAACTGCTGCACGCGCAGGACGTGCCTGAACCGGTTGCCGTCGACGAAGCCGTCGAGCTGGCCAAGGAACTCTCCACCGACGAGTCCCCCGGATTCGTCAACGGCGTCCTTGGTCAGGTGATGCTGGTGACCCCCCAGATCCGCGCCGCCGCCGTCACCCGGGCGTTGACCGGGGAAAGTCCCTTCGCCGCCGTCGCCGGGGTGTGGGACCGGCAGGCAGAGGCCATGGACGCGGCTATGGGCCGGCATGGCACCGCGGCCCGGCAAGCTCTTGCCGCGAGTCCGGGTGAGCGGGTCGTCGACCTCGGTTGCGGACCCGGTCTGTCGGCGGTCGCACTCGGTGCCGAAGTCGGTCCGGCGGGCTGGGTGGCGGCGGTCGACGTGGTGCCGGAGATGTCGGCCGCCGCGGAGCGCCGGATGTCGCGCGCCGGAGTCCACGGCATCGCGGTCGTCGCTGACGCTGCCACCGCGGACCTGGTCGCTGTGGCCGGCCGGGGAGAGCCCTTCGACGCCGTCCACTCGCGGTTCGGGCTGATGTTCTTTCCGGATCCGAAACCGGCTTTCGCCAACATCTTCCGGGCTTTGCACCCCGGCGGCAGGCTGGCCGCATCGGTGTGGCAGCACCTGGAC
>VERS01000476.1 GCA_018882545.1 Mycobacterium sp. | reverse complement strand
CTGCGCGCTGATGTCGGCGGCGGGCAGCGAGAGTGCGGTCAGTGTGCTGGAAGCCTGCCGCGACGAGAAGGACCTGCGCCTGACGCTGCTCAAACCGGCCAAGGAGGAGGACGAACCCGAACTCAAGAAGGTGCCGCTGGCCGGGGTGGGAATCGACTCCGACGCAAGGGTTCTCGCGGTGGCCGGCACCACCACCGCGCTGTTCCTGCCCACCCCGCGCCCGGAGGTGGTGGTCTACGACGACACCGGCTCCAAGCTGTCGAGCACGGTGCTGCCCGCCGCGCCCACCACGGCCGAGCTGACCTCCGCGCTGCCGGCGGTCACCCGGGCCGGGGACAAGATCACCTGGTGGACCGGCAGTGCGGTGATGGTCTTCGACAACAAGATGGGCTACCGCTACACGCTGGACTCCACCGGGCCGCTGGCGCCGCTGGGCCCGGCCACCATGATGGCCGGGCGGCTGCTGGTGCCGGTCGCCGAGGGCCTGGCGGTGTTCGACCCCACCGGCGGGGTGTTCGAGCGGATCATCCCGGTGCCGCACCCCGATGGCGAGGGTCCGGTGATCCCGGCCGTCAGCGGGCCGGTGGTCATCGAGCAGCGCGGCGCCGCCCTGGCCGGCTTCGGGCCCTAGCCGTCCCGGGGCGCGGCGACGCTCAGGGCGTCAGATCCCGCAACGGCAGGTCGAGGACGACGTCGGAGATGTCGATCACGCCGACCGAGGAATTGAAGTACAGCGAGGAGTACCCGACGATCTGCAACGTCAGCGAATCCTTCACCCCGGCGGTGTAGGCGATGTCCTGCAAGGGAATCGACACCGAACGGGGGCGGCCGTCGAGGGTGACCGGAATCGCGGTGACCATGTTGCCGACCACCCGCCCGGTCGCGTCGTCGACCAGTTGCGCGAAGACCGCCTTGCCGGTGCCGACGCCGCGATAGGAGAAACTCAGCTGCGGGGCGCCGACGATCTGGCTGCCCGCCGGCGGTTTGACCGCGGTGTTGACCGCGTTGGTCGCGGGGGTGGCGAAGGTCTGGTTGAGGGGGAACCCCAGCAGGACCGGGGGCAGGGTGTCGGGGCCGCGCAACGGACCTGACCCGCCGATCAGCGGGACGATGGGCAGCACCCCGCCTTCGCCGGTCGCGGTGTAGGGGGTCGGCTCGTTGAAACCGGGATCGAACGGCATCTGCGCGGAGGTGTGGCGGGTGCCGGTCTGATCCCACCACTGGAAGGTGGGGATGGCCGCGGCGGCGTCGGAGACCCGGCCGACGTAGGTGTCCAGCCACGCCATGCTGTCCCCGATCAGGTCACCCGGCGCCGGACTCGGGTCCAGGCAGTAGCCGTGCGCACCGCAGAACCAGATCATCTTGACCGGGGTGCCGAAGGGGTTGGCCAGGATGGCCTGGGCGTTGGCCGCCGCCTCCGACGGCGGGAAGAGCCCGTCGACGGTGCTCTGCAGCAGCAGGGTCGGGGCCGTGATCTTGCTGAGCAGTGCGGTGGGGCCGCTGCTGATGAGCACCGCCTGGGCGGATTCGCTGATCCGGTTGAACAGCAGGCCGGTCAGGATGCCCGAATAGATCTGGGAGTTCAGCCGCGCATCCACGTTCACCAGGGCCAGCAGCAGCCCCGCCGACCAGGACGACTTGAAGATGTCATCGGGGTACAGCGATGAGATCAGCGAGGCCCAGGTGATGGACGGGACGAGTGCGTCGACCCGCGGATCGATTCCGGCGGTGGGCAGTTGGACGCCGCCGCCGTAGGAGCCGCCGACCATACCCACCACCGGGTCGCCGGGATCGTCGAGTTCGACCAGCGGACTTCCGGCAGCCCAGCTGATCAGCGCGGAGACGTCGCGGCCCTCGTAGAACGGGTTGTCCATCTGCAGTATCCCGCCGGAGGCGAAGGTTCCGCGCTGGTCCCAGGTGATCACGTTGTAGTCCGCGCCGCGCAGCACCTTCACCGGCGGGACGATCGACGCCGAGGTGGTGCCCGGGACCGCCGAGGCGTAGGGGTCGGTGGCCCCCGGCCCCGCCAGACCCGGAGCGCGCAGCACGGTCGGGGCCACCTCGCCGGCGGCGATGGTGCTGGCGGGAAAGAAGTTCGTGCTGATCGGCGTGCCGTCGAAGGAGCTCACCTTGTAGGTGAACGCGACCGGGGTGGTCCCCGGCGCCAGGGCGGCGAGGTCGGCGTCGATCCTGGCCAGGACCGACCCGCCGATGATCGGCGCCAGCAACGCACCCAGCAGCGCGGTCTGCTGCAGCGCGGCGATGACGGACCCGGCGGCCGTTCCCACCAGGGGCAGCCCGGTGAGGATCGAGCTGAACTCGGTCACCTCGGTCACGCGCACCTCGAAGCTCTGGGTGCCCTTGCCGGCGCCGGTGTCCAGATCCCAGGTGAGATACGGCAGCGCGGTGAAGCTCTGCGGGTCCCGGGCGGTGGGGCTGACCGGCACGGTGCCGATGTCCAGTTTGCCGGCCGTGGCGCCCTGGCTCAGGTACTGGTAGGTCAGACACGACGACGTCTGGGTCTGCGAGCAGGAGGTCTCGCCGAACCGCTGGCTGGTGGCGTTGAGCCTGCCCTGCACGATCCCGTCGACGAATTCCACCGTGGGATCGACCGTGAGCGGTTCCGGCGCAGCTGTTTTCGCGGCCGCCACGGCGGGGGGTGCGGGGGCCGGCAGCGAACCGCCGGCACCGGCCGCCACCAGGTCAGGCGGCCCGGCCTCGGTGGCGGCGGGCGCAGCGCTGCGCTGGGCAGCCCCCCGGACCGCCGGGGCGGCGGCGGGTTCGGTCGCCGGGGGCCGGGCGCCGCGCAGCGGCTTGGCCGCCGACCTGCGCTGGGGTGGCGCAGCCCGGGTGGCATCGGGTGCGCCGGTCGGGTCCCCGGCAGCCGGCGCAGTCTCGGCGCCGGCCGTGTTGGCGCCCCGGTCGCCGTCGGCGGGTGCCGCCCAACACGTCGCCGCACCGCCCACGCTG
>VERS01000475.1 GCA_018882545.1 Mycobacterium sp. | reverse complement strand
GTCGTAGAGTTCACCGCCCGCGCGGTGCCGATGGACGCCGCCGGCGCCGATCCAGCCGAACGGCGCACCCTCGTCGGTGGTGACCAGACGCCACTCGTCGGGACCCAGCGTCAGCCCGTCGATTTCGTCGGCGGTAACGGTCGGAAGTGGTTGCAGCCCGAGAGTCGACGCAGTGAAGAACTGCAGCAACCGGTAGCCGCGGTCGGCGCCGATGAACTCCGCGACGAAGTCGCTCGCCGGGTTGGACAGCAGCCGCGCCGGGGAGTCGTACTGCTGCAGGGTGCCACCGACACCGAAGACCGCCACCGCGTCGCCGAGGGTGATGGCCTCGTCGATATCGTGGGTCACGAACACGATGGTCTTGCGCAATTCGCTTTGCAGCCGCAGGATTTCAGCCTGCAGTTCATCCCGGACCACCGGGTCGACCGCGGAGAACGGCTCATCCATCAGAAGGATCGGCGGATCGGCGGCGAGTGCCCGGGCCACACCCACCCGCTGCTGCTGACCACCGGAAAGCTGAGCGGGATAGCGTTGTCCCAGTTTGGGATCCAGGCCGACCCGTTCGAGCACCTCATAGGCCGCGACTCTGGCGGCACGCCGGGACTGCCCCTGCAGCACCGGCACGGTGGCGATGTTGTCGATGACCCGTTGATGCGGCATCAGTCCGCCGCTCTGGATGACGTAGCCGATACCGAGGCGCAACTTGACCGGATCGACGCCGGCGAGGTCACGGCCGTCGACGGTGATCGTCCCCGAGGTCGGTTCGACCATTCGGTTGATCATCCGCATCGAGGTCGTCTTGCCACACCCGGACGGGCCGACGAAGACGGTCAGGGACCCCTCGGGGACCTCCAGCGAGAGCTCGTCGACGGCCACCGTCCCGTCCGGATAACGCTTGCTGACACCGGTGAAGGTGATCATCGGTCCCCGATCGGGGTGTCGAAGGCGTTCTCGACGATCCACTGCCGGGCCGCCTCGTCGGGGTCGATCCCGGAGTTGCCGGACACCGCGGCGTTCAGTTCGGTCAGTCCCTTCGTGCTCAGTCGCGCCGAAACCGCGTCGAGGACCTTCTTGAGTTCCCCGGACTTCTTCTGCGAACTGACAAGCGGCACAATGTTTCCGGGCAGAAAGACGTTCTCGGGGTCGGCCAGCACCACGAAGTTGTTCTGGGCGATGGCCGGCGAGGTGGTGAAGATGTTCGCTGCGGCCACCGTCCCGCTGACCAGCGCTTTGACGGTCGCGGGGCCACCGCCGTCGCTGATCGCCACGAAGTTGTCGGGTTTGATCTCCAGGCCGTACTTCTTCTTCAATCCCGGCAGGCCCTGCTCGCGGTTGAGGAACTCCGAGGGGGCGCCGAAGGTCAACTCGGCGGCATAGGGCACCAGGTCGGCGATGCTGGTCAGATTCCAGCGCTGGGCGAGTTCGGCGGTGACGGTGACGGTGTCGGAGTCCGCGGCCGGTGAGGGATTGAGGATGGACAGATCCCCGGGCAGCGACCGGTGCAGCGCCAGCTCGACGTCACCGGGATCAGAGGCGGTGCTCTTGGGGTTGAAGTAATTCAGCAGGTCACCGGTGTACTCGGGGATCAGGTCGATGGAACGGTCGCGCAGTGCCGGGATGTAGGTCTCCCGGCTGCCGATGCCGAACTGGCGGACGATGGTGAACTCGTTGGCCTCCAGGGCCTGGGCGTATATCTCGGCGATGATCTTGGACTCCGGGAAGTCCGCGGACCCGATCACCACCGACATCAGGTCGGCGGAGCCCTGGCCGCCGCCCAGCGGGTTGGCGCTGCCGCAGCCGGAGACGACCAGCGCCAACGTCGCCACGGCGACGGTGAAGATGCTGCTTAGCGACCGTTTCATCGGCGGCGTCTGACTCCCCTGTTCTGCCCTGCTGCGCACGACCCTATCCGTTGCACGCTCACTGTTACCGGCCCGTTGCCGCTTTGATGTTTCCTTCCCGGCCGGGACAGGCAAAGATGAGCGTCATGAGTCGCGAACCGTACGTCTCGCCGGATGGGCCCGTGGAAGCCGGAAGTCCCACGGCGGCAGTACCCGAGCCCGACAAACACCTTCCCGCCGAGCACGTCGAGGACGTCAAGTTCACCCGGGCGGCGGCGCTGTGGTCGTCGCTGATTCTCGGTTTCCTGATCCTTATCGTCCTGCTGATCTTTATTACGCAGAACACCGCCTCGACCGAGTTCTCCTTCCTCAGTTGGCACTGGCGGCTCCCGCTCGGGGTGGCGATCCTGTTGGCCGCGGTGTGCGGCGGCCTGATCACGGCATTGGTCAGTGCGGCCCGGATGTTCCAGCTGCGCCGCGCGGCGAAGAAGAACCTGCAGTTCGCACTGAATCGCTGACGGCCCGGCCGTCACCGCTGGCGGTGCGGCAGCAGATCCCACACGTGCTCGATGCCGTTGACCCCGCCGACGGTGAAACGACCCGTGCGGGAGTGGCGCAGTAGCGTCACCGACGCGTAGTCGATCGGAAACCCCAGCGGCTTGGGCGTCCCGAGCAGGTCGTGCAGGATCACATTGATCACCCCGCCGTGGGTGAACACCGCGACGGTGTCGGCGTGATCGACGCCGCTGATCACCTCGCGCAGACCCGCGAGCACGCGGGTCCGGAACGCCTCGGTGTCCACCGAGGCCGGCAGCAGGCCGTCGGCCATCCTGTTCCAGTCATCGGGACGCTCCCGGCGCACTTCCTCCAGGGGCAGGTAGCGGGACATCCCGCGGTCGTACTCCGCGAGACGGTCGTCGATTTCGAGGGGCAGCGCCGTCGACTCCGACACCGGCCGGGCGGTCTGCACGGCGCGTTGCTGCGGGCTGCTCACCAGCCTGGCCACCCGGAGCCGGGCCAAGGCGGCGGGCAACCGGCGGGCCTGGTGGTGGCCCAACTCGGCCAGGGCGGGGTCCGAACCGCCGCCGGGTTCGGTGCGCAACGGCAGCGCATGCCTGATCAGCAACACCTGC
>VERS01000474.1 GCA_018882545.1 Mycobacterium sp. | reverse complement strand
GGGCGACACAGCGTCCCGTCCGCCGCGGTTCGGCTGTTTCGGGATGCACGAGTGGGCGATGGTCTACCGGACGGACGCGACGCGGCATCGGGTGCCGTTGCGGCTGGGGGCGGCCGGGACCGATGCGGTTGTGGAGTCGACACCGTTGCGCTGCAGCCATTTTGACGCCTACCGGTTCTTCACTGCCGCTGCCGTTGACCGCAACGAATCCCGGCTCACCCGGGCCGGACAGACCGACACCGAGCAGCCGGGCTGCCTGCACGCCAACATGGACCTCTACAAGTGGTGCTACAAGCTGGGTCCGTTGGTGGCCTCCGAACTGCTGATGGACTGCCTGGAACTGGCCGCCGCCGCCCGCGAACTGGATATGCGGGCCAGCCCGTATGACCTTGCCGACTACGGGTTCGATCCGGTGGCCGTCGAGGAACCCGCCGGCCGAGCCGAGTACGTCCACCGTCAGGGCCAGCTCGCCGAGCGCGCGGTGCCACTGCGGGCAACGCTGCTGGCGGTGTGCGAAGGCCTACTGGGAATCGACGGCGGATAGGATCGAACCGCCGGGCGGTCCAGATGGCGTTTCGCGGAGGGTTTTGGAGGACGATGACGAACCGGGTGGTCGTGGGCAACCTGCGGGTGGCGCAGGATCTGTATGACTTCATCACCAATGAGGCCCTACCCGGTACGGGCATCGATCCAGAGAGCTTCTGGGCCGGGGTGGACAAGGTCGTGACCGACCTCACCCCGCGCAACGATGAGCTGCTGGCCCGTCGCGACGACCTGCAGGCACAGATCGACAAGTGGCACCGCCAGCACGTCGTGGGAGGCTTCGAGGCCGCGGACTACCGGCAGTTCCTCACCGAGATCGGCTATCTGCAGCCGACCCCGGCCGACTTCACCATCTCCACCTCGGGAGTCGACCCGGAGATCGCCTCCACCGCCGGTCCGCAACTGGTGGTGCCGGTTCTCAACGCCCGCTTCGCGCTCAACGCCGCCAACGCGCGGTGGGGATCGCTCTATGACGCCCTGTACGGCACCGACGTCATCAGCGAGGAGGGCGGTGCGGAAAAGGGCAGCAGCTACAACACCGTCCGCGGCGAGAAGGTGATCGCCTACGCCCGGCGGTTCCTCGACGATGTGGTTCCGCTGGTCGACGCCGGCTACCGCGACGTCGTGCGTTTCCTCGTCGAAGACGGCCGGTTGGAGGTCGTTCTCGGCAACAGCGATGTGACCGGCCTGGCCGACGGCAGTCAGTTCGCCGGGTACACCGGAGACCCGGCCGCCCCGGATTCGGTGCTGCTGGTGAACCACGGCCTGCACATCGAGATCCTCATCGACCGCAACTCCCCCATCGGCTCGACCGACCCGGCCGGCATCTCCGACGTCGTACTGGAATCCGCGGTCACCACGATCATGGACTTCGAGGACTCCGTCGCCGCGGTCGACGCCGCCGACAAGGTCCTGGGCTACCGCAACTGGCTGGGCCTGAACACCGGCGGTCTCACCGAGGAGGTCAGCAAGGGCGGGCGCACCTTCACCCGGGTGCTCAACGACGACCGGGCCTACCGAGCACCGGACGGCTCGGCGCTCACCCTGCCTGGGCGAAGCCTGCTGTTCGTCCGCAACGTGGGCCATTTGATGACCAACGACGCGATGGTCTTCGGGGCCGGGCCTGATGCGGGCCGGGAGGTCTACGAGGGCATCCAGGACGCCCTGTTCACCAGCCTGATCGCCCTGCACGGCCTGGGCGGCCAGAACAGCCGTACCGGCTCGATCTACATCGTCAAACCGAAAATGCACGGCCCCGACGAGGTCGCCTTCACCTGCGAGTTGTTCAGCCGGGTCGAGGATGTGCTGGGGCTTCCGGCCAACACCATCAAGGTCGGCATCATGGATGAGGAACGCCGCACCACGCTTAACCTCAAGGCCTGCGTCAAGGCCGCCGCGGACCGGGTGGTGTTCATCAACACCGGCTTCCTGGACCGCACCGGCGATGAGATCCACACCTCGATGGCAGCGGGCCCGATGGTCCGCAAGGGCGCGATGAAGGCCCAGCCGTGGATTCTGGCCTACGAGGACCAGAACGTCGACGTCGGGCTGGCCACCGGCTTCTCCGGCCGCGCCCAGATCGGCAAGGGCATGTGGGCGATGACCGATCTGATGGCCGACATGGTGGCCCAGAAGATCGGCCAGCCCCGCGCCGGGGCCACCACGGCGTGGGTGCCCTCCCCGACCGCCGCCACCCTGCACGCCATGCACTACCACTACGTCGACGTCTACGCAGTACACGCCGAACTGGCCGGCAACGCCCGCACCAGCGTTGATGAACTGCTGACCATTCCACTGGCCGACCGGGACCTGGCCTGGGCGCCGGAGGAGATCCGCGAGGAGGTCGACAACAACTGCCAGTCCATCCTGGGCTACGTGGTGCGCTGGATCGACGCCGGTGTGGGCTGTTCGAAGGTGCCCGACATCCACGACGTGGCGCTGATGGAGGACCGGGCGACCCTGCGGATCTCCAGCCAGTTGCTGGCCAACTGGCTGCAGCACGGGGTGATCACCGAGCAGGACGTGACGGCGAGCCTGCGGCGGATGGCTGCGGTGGTCGACGAGCAGAACGCCACCGACCCCGACTATCGGCCGATGGCCCCGGATCCGGACACCAGCATCGCCTTCCAGGCGGCCCAGGAACTGATTCTGGCCGGCGCGGCGCAGCCCAACGGCTATACCGAGCCGGTCCTACACCGGCGCCGCCGCGAGTACAAGGCGAGCGCGGGTCTGTAGCGAATGGGACGGCACAGCATCCCCTCCGGGGAACCCTCCCCCGATGAGTCTTCGCCCGCCGACGACAGCCCCCGGACCCGGCGGGCGGAGGGCGACTGGCAGGGCCGCCGCCGCCGCCTCGACGCCGGCCGGCGGGGGGTCAGCCTGGGCGTCATCGCCGCCGTGGCGGGCGTTGTCGTTCTCCTCGGCGGGGTGATCC
>VERS01000473.1 GCA_018882545.1 Mycobacterium sp. | reverse complement strand
GTCCGGCCCGGCCTCGCGCCCGGCGTGCCCAGCGCGTGCGCATATCTTGCAAGGGCCGGGCACGCCGGGTAGCCCCGAGGCGGTGTTCTGGGAACGTTGCGGTGTGCTGTTCAACTCTCTGCCGGACACACCGCCCTCCGACGACGCAAACAACCCGGTCCGCTGCAGGCGTAGGCACAACCGGCACCTCGGCCACCACACCGGCGGCCGCTCGCCCCGGCACGCCCGAGACGCCGATCAAACGGGGTCTTCCGCCCCTACGCACCGCGTGCCAATCACCCAAAGAATCGGTCCGGCTTGCGTCGCGATACGTCGTGGCACTAACGTCCATTTTAGGTTAGGCAACCATAACTTTTGAGGTGGCGCGATGTCGGCAGGACTCCTCAGCGGCCTGTGGGCTGCTGACATCGCTCTGGCCGGACCCCGCGTCTCGGCCCAACTGGTGGGCAGCGGGCTGATCGGACTGCGTGAAGGCCTCGAAGCCAGCATGGTCGTGATGGTTCTGGTGGCCTTCCTGGTCAAGTCAAACCGCCGCGACGCCCTGCGGTGGGTCTGGCTCGGCGTCAGCGGCGCCGTCGCGATGACCCTCGCAGTATTTCTGGGAATCCGCTACGGCGCGTACGGCCTCAGCGGGCTGACCGCCGAGGCGATCGCCGGCATCGCCTCCCTGGTCGCCGTCGCCATCGTCACCTCGATGGTGCTGTGGATGCGCCGCGCCTCGGCGGGGCTGTCCGGTGAACTGAAGTCAGGAATGTCGCGGGCGCTGGAAACCGGCGCGGTGGCCGTGGCAAGCCTGTCATTTCTTGCCGTCGGCCGGGAGGGATTCGAGACCGCACTGTTCATGGTCGGATACGCCGAAGCCGAAACCGTCTGGCCCCTCATCGGTTTGGTCATCGGCGTGATCACCGCCGCTGGAATTGCGTGGGCCATGTACGCCGGCGCGCTGCGCATCAACCTGGCGAAGTTCTTCACCTACACCGGGCTGTTCCTCATCGTCGTGGCCGCCGGGATTCTGGCCTACGGCATCGGCGCCCTGCAGACCCTCGGGTGGCTGCCCGGCCATGACCGTCGCGCCTTCGACATCAGTGCGTCACTGGACTGGTCATCGTGGTACGGCCAGATCCTGCAAGGCGTGTTCAACCTCACCCCCACCCCCACTGTGCTGCAACTGCTGGCCTGGGTCACCTACTTGATCACCGTGGTGGCACTGTTCCTGACCACCAGCGCCCGCCGTCCGCGCAAAGCACCCGCCGCCGGCCAGGCACCAGCCGTGGCCACCTCCGGTGCGGCGTGATGACACGAAAGGCACACCCCATGATCGGCAGGACCCGAGCCACGCTCACCTCCGCGGCGCTGCTGGCGATGACCGCCGGCGCTGCGCTGAGCGGCTGTACCGCCAAACCGGGCGACAACCCCGGCGGCGCAACGGCTCAGGTCGCCGTCGCGGCCACCGATACCGCCTGCACCCTCGCGCCGAATCGGACCACCACCGGTAGGCACACCTTCGTCATCACCAACAACGGCACCAAAGTGACCGAGTTCTACGTCTACGGCACCGACAACCAGGTGCTGGCCGAGGCGGAGAACATCTCACCGGGACTCAAACGCACCCTCGACGTCGAGTTCACCCAACCCGGCGATTACAAGACCGGCTGCAAGCCCGGCATGACCGGCGACGGCATCGCCTCCGCGCTGACCATCACCGGATGACCCCGGCCCACCGATGAGCAACACAGAGCCGATCGACCACACCCACGGTGATCGCCGCACCCGGGGCCCGCTGTTGTGGATCGCCGCCCTGGTCGTCGCCGGCGCGGCCGTCGTCGCGGTCGCCGTCGCCACCGGCGCACTGCGGCTGGGATATCGAGCTGCCCCACGAGCAGACCGTCAACGGGTTCATCGACGTGTCCCTGCGGTTTCGCTACTTCTTCGTCCGCAAGCTGATGTTCGTCCGCTATGCCTCGGCGTTCGTGGTCTTCCCGGGCGGGTTCGGCACACTCGACGAATTCTTCGAGGCGCTGACGCTGATCCAGACCGGGAAGATCCGTCACTTCCCGGTCGTGCTGGCCGGATCGCGGCACTGGGACGGCCTGGAGACGTGGATCCGTGCCCGGTTGCTGGACACCGGGATGGTCTCGGCACAGGACATGGCACTGCTGACGGTGGCCGATGACCCAAATCGCCGAGGTCATCGCCGCCGGCCGCCGCCGCCAGCTGCAGACTTACCAGTCGACGGCCACCTGAGGTGCCGCAGCCGAAACCGGCGGGAAGCCGGATAACGACTGTGAGTCGATTCCGTCGCGCACTCGTTCCCCGCCGATCCGCTGCTAAAGTCGGCGACATCATGCGTGCTGTAGGAGGGCCGGGCAGCGCCAGGCTGTGGTTGGCGATCGGGTTGGCGTTCGTCGTCGCCCTGTTCGCCGGTTCACCCGCTCTCACGGCCGGTCCCGCTCTGCCGGTTGTCGACCACCACGTGTCCGCCGACGGCGACCTCGACCATCTCGCCGCGGTGGACCATGAACACATCGGCGCGGCGGCGATCCAGGGCAACCCGGACTCTGTTGGTGACATCACGGCTTCGCGGGTGCGCACCGCGTTGATCGCGGTGGGACTGGTGTTCGCGCTGGCCCTGCTGTGGGAGCTGTCACCGCGGTATTCCCTTTCTGTCGGCCGTGATCCACCACGGACGCCGGTTGTTGTTTTTACGGGCCAGGATGTTCTGGCCCGGCTTTGCATCGCTCGCCGCTGATCGGATAGGCGCAGACCGAACACGTCCCTGAAACGGGGGTGTTCCGTCGGTGACTGCCGTCCACGTCAGCGGCCGCGCATTTGGATCGCGGCCTGTCCGAGGAAGCGAATCCCCTGATGACATCTGTTCTTCCCGTTCACCCTTTGCACCCTCAGTTGGATCGGCCGGACCCCACCGGCACCCTCGCAGCGACGGTTGGCGTCACCCCGGTGCTGCGCGTCGCTGCCCCC
>VERS01000010.1 GCA_018882545.1 Mycobacterium sp. | reverse complement strand
ACGCGCCACATCATGGACATCGGCCAGGACCACCTGCGCGAGGTGGGCCACAACGACACCCAGCCGCTCTGGAGCGTGCGGCGCACCATGGGCGACCTCATCCGGCCGATCGAGTTCCAGGACATGCTGCGACTGCGCCGCTGGTGCTCCGGGGCGTCCAACCGGTGGTGCGAGATGCGGGTGCGCATCGACGGCCGCCGGGGCGGACTGATCGAAACCGAGGCATTCTGGATCAACTTCAACCGGGAGACCCAGACCCCGGCCCGGATCGCCGACGACTTCATGGCGGGACTGCTCAAGACCACCGACGTCAACCGGGTGCGGTGGAAGTCCTACCTGAAGGCGGGGTCCCGGGAGGACGCCGACGAGATCCGGGATTTCCCGATCCGGGTCAGTGATATCGACCTGTTCGACCACGTCAACAATTCGGTGTACTGGAAGGTCGTCGAGGAGTTCCTGGCGCCGCATCCCGAACTGCTCGAGGCGCCACTGCGGGTGACCATCGAGCACGACGCCGCCGTTGCCTACGGGGAGAAACTGGAGATCCTGCTCCACGTCTACCCCCCGGGATCCACCGAGAGATTCGGGCCCGAACTCACCGACCGCACCGTCCGAACACTGACCTACCTCGTCGGCGACGACGTCAAGGCCCTCGCGGCGATCTTTCCGCTGTAGGCCTTCCCCGACACCGGCGTTTTGACCAGCAGATATCTGATGTGAAAGGGTCTTGGGCGCACATCAGCCACGGGCCGGGGTTCGCGTCTGGCGGCGTGCCCTGGTCGGACCGGGTGCCCGGATGAAGGTTAAGGAGAGATCTCAATGTCGGTTTCCAGCGTCGGCAAACCCAAGAGCGCTGCAGATATCCAACGCGACTGGGACACCAACCCGCGGTGGAAGGGCATCACCCGGACCTACTCGGCCGCCGAGGTCATCGCCCTGCAGGGCACCGTCGTCGAAGAGCACACCCTCGCTCGCCGCGGCGCGGAGATCCTCTGGGACCAGGTCAACAACTCCGAATTCGTCAACGCCCTGGGCGCGCTGACCGGCAATATGGCCGTCCAGCAGGTGCGCGCCGGGCTCAAGGCCATCTACCTGTCCGGCTGGCAGGTCGCCGGTGACGCCAACCTGTCCGGGCACACCTACCCCGATCAGAGCCTCTACCCGGCCAACTCGGTGCCCCAGGTGGTGCGCCGGATCAACAACGCGCTGCTGCGGGCCGACGAGATCGCCACGGTGGAGGGCGACACCTCGGTGGAGAACTGGCTGGTTCCGATCGTCGCCGACGGCGAGGCCGGCTTCGGCGGCGCGCTGAACGTCTACGAACTGCAGAAGGCGATGATCGCCGCCGGTGTGGGCGGGTCGCACTGGGAGGACCAGCTGGCTTCGGAGAAGAAGTGCGGCCACCTCGGCGGCAAGGTGCTGATCCCCACCCAGCAGCACATCCGCACGCTCACCGCCGCGCGGTTGGCGGCAGATGTGGCCGACGTCCCGACCGTGGTGATCGCCCGCACCGACGCCGAGGCGGCCACCCTGATCACCTCCGACGTCGACGAGCGAGACCAACCGTTCGTCACCGGCGAGCGCACCTCCGAGGGCTTCTACCACGTGCGCAACGGTCTGGAGCCGTGCATCGCCCGGGCCCGGGCCTACGCCCCCTACGCCGACATGATCTGGATGGAGACCGGCACCCCGGACCTGGACCTGGCCCGCAGGTTCGCCGAGGGCGTCAAGGCCGAGTTCCCCGACCAGCTGCTGGCATACAACTGCTCGCCGTCGTTCAACTGGAAGGCCCATCTCGACGACGCCACCATCGCCAAGTTCCAAAAGGAGCTGGGTGCAATGGGTTTCAAATTCCAGTTCATCACGCTGGCTGGCTT
The DNA here is from genome assembly GCA_018882545.1 of Mycobacterium sp. Lineage (GTDB taxonomy): Bacteria > Actinomycetota > Actinomycetes > Mycobacteriales > Mycobacteriaceae > Mycobacterium. The sequence goes on along the minus strand of VERS01000010.1, from coordinate 11,252 downwards.
CCACGCGCTGAACTACTCGATGTTCGATCTGGCCTACGGCTATGCCCGCAACCAGATGAGCGCCTATGTCGAGCTGCAGGAGCGCGAGTTTGCCGCCGAGGAGCGCGGCTACACCGCCACCAGACATCAGCGCGAGGTCGGCGCCGGCTACTTCGACCGGATCGCCACGACCGTCGACCCGAACTCGTCGACCACCGCGCTGTCGGGCTCGACCGAAGAAGGCCAGTTCCACTGACGGCCGCGGAAGGCACACGACCGGAAGCGGGGACCGTGATCGAGCGGGTCGGCGTCATCGGCGCCGGCCAGATGGGTGGCGGCATCGCCGAGGTGTGCGCCCGTGCGGGGGCCGGCGTCAAGGTTTACGAGACGACCGAGGCCCTGGCCACCGCCGGGCAGGAGCGCATCGTGAAGTCACTGGAGCGTGCGGTGAAAGCCGGGAAGATCACCGGCAGCGAGCGCGATGATGCTCTGGACCGGCTGCAGTTCACCACCACACTGTCCGATATGGCCGACCGCCAGCTGGTCATCGAGGCGATCGTCGAAGACGAGACCGTCAAGGCCGGGATCTTCGGCCGACTCGACGAGATCGTCTCCGACCCCGATGCGGTGCTGGCCTCCAACACCTCGAGTATCCCGATCATGAAACTCGGTGCGGCGACCAGGAATCCGGCCCGGGTACTCGGGCTGCACTTCTTCAATCCGGTCCCGGTGCTCCCGCTGGTCGAACTGGTGACCACCCTGGAAACCAGCCCGCAGGCTGCCGCCCGGGCCGAGCAATTCGCCGGATCGGTGCTGGGTAAGCAGGTGGTCCGCTGCACGGACCGGTCCGGGTTCGTGGTGAACTTCCTGCTGGTGCCCTACCTGCTGTCGGCGATCCGTATGGTGGAGTCCGGGGTGGCTACCGTGGCGGACGTCGACAAGGCCGTGGTCGCCGGGCTCTCCCACCCGATGGGCCCGCTGCGGCTGTCCGACCTCATCGGCCTGGACACCCTCAAGCTCATCGCCGACAAGATGTTCGACGAGTTCAAGGAGCCGCTCTACGGCCCGCCGCCGCTGCTTTTGCGCATGGTGGAGGCGGGGCGGCTGGGCAAGAAAACCGGGCAGGGTTTCTACCCGTACTGAATCGGCACCCCGGATGCGCTGGGCGGATGTGCAATTTTCGATCCCGTTGGGCTACCCTAACGGCGCAGATAATCGTGAAGGGTAAGCGGCAGATGGCTAACGTCGACTCGGACCTGACTCCCTACTACGAGGAGTCGCAATCCATCTACGACGTATCGAATGACTTCTTCGCGCTGTGGCTCGGCCCCACCATGGGGTACACCTGCGGGTACTACGAGCGCGACGATATGAACCTGGAGGAATCCCAGAACGCCAAGTTCGATCTGGCGCTGGGCAAGCTCAACCTCGAACCGGGTATGACCCTGCTCGACGTGGGATGCGGCTGGGGCGGCTGTATGGAGCGCGCGGTCCAGAATTTCGACGTCAATGTCATCGGCATCACCCTGAGCAAAGCCCAGTCGGAGTTCGCTCGGGAGCGGCTTGCCAAGCTGGACACCGATCGCAAGATCGAGGTGCGACTGCAGGGCTGGGAGGAGTTCGACGAGCCTGTCGACCGGATCGTCAGCATCGGTGCATTCGAGGCATTCAAGGCCGAGCGTTACCCGGTGTTCTTCGAGCGTGCCTACAGCATCCTGCCCGCCGACGGTCGGATGCTGCTGCACACGATCCTGGCGCACACCCAGAAGTTCTTCCGGGACAACGGGATCAAGCTGACCATCAGCGACCTGAAGTTCATGCGGTTCATCGGGACCGAGATCTTCCCGGGCGGCCAGTTGCCGGCGGTGGAGGACATCGAGACACTGGCCGCCGACTCCGGTTTCACGCTGGAGCGCATCCACCTGCTGCAGCCGCACTACGCCCGGACGCTGGACATGTGGGCCGCGAATCTGGCAGCCAAACGTGATGAGGCGATCGCCATCACCGACGAGGCCACCTACGACAAGTACATGAAGTACCTGACCGGTTGTGCCGACTTCTTCCGCCGCGGTATCACCAACATCGGTCAGTTCACCCTGGTCAAGGGCTAAGTCACGGGCGGCTAAGTCACGGGCGGCTAGGTCGAGGGCTCAGTCACGGGCGGCTAAGTCACGGGCGGCTAGGTCGAGGGCTCAGTCACGGGCGGGCCGGGTCAGGCTTCGGCCACCCGGCGGCGTTCGAGTTCGATGTCGAAATCCGCCGGCGGCCAGGACAGGTTCATGGCGGTCAGCGCCTCGATGAGCAGTTCGGTGACGGCCAGTCGGGCGTACCACTTCTTATCGCACGGCAGTACGAACCACGGTGCGTGTTCGGTTGCGGTCCGGTCCAGCATCACCTGATAGGCCTCCTGGTAGGACGGCCACAGCTTGCGCTCGTCGAGATCTCCGGGGTTGTACTTCCAGTACTTGTCCGGGCGCTGCAGACGCTCGGTCAGCCGGGCCTTCTGCTCGTCGAGCGAGACGAACATCGCTACTTTGACGATGCTGGTGCCCGCCTCGACGAGTTCCTTCTCGAAGGTGTTGATCTCCTCATATCGACCCTCCAGTTCGTCGGGCGGGACCAACCCGTGCACCCGGACCACCAGCACGTCTTCATAGTGCGACCGGTCGAAGACCCCGATGTGTCCGGCCGGTGGCAGCGCCTTGTTGAATCGCCACAGGAAGTGGTGGGCACGTTCCTCCGGGGTGGGTTTGCCGAAGCTGTGGTAGTCGATCCCCATCGGGTTGCCGGCGCCGACCACGTGGGTGACGATGCCGCCCTTACCGGCGGTGTCCATGCCCTGCAGCACCAGCAGCACCGAGCGGTGATCGCCCTCGCGGGCATTGGCATAGAGCATCTCCTGCAACTCGGCGAAGTGCTCGCCGCGCTCGGCGGTGATCGGCTCGGCATCGGCCCGGTTGCCGCTGAACCCCGGGCTGGCGTCGGCGTCGATCTCGCTGACTCTGTCCCCCGGCCGGAACCGCAGTACCTCCGAGGGACTGTGGGTCCAGAGCGAGTTGTCGCGCGATTTTTTGTCGGCCATGGCCGAAGACTAGAGACTAAAGCGTGGTTGCGGGCAGCAATGCCGGCAGAACCGGTGCCGGGTGCGGCTGGGACCGGAACCGGTCCAGCGAGCCGCCCACCTCCACGATGCCGCACAGCGCGCTCCAGCACAGCATGGTCAGGTAGTCGATCAGGTCGTCGGCGCCCATCCGCGGGTGGGACATCCACGAGTGGGTGGCCTGCTGCACCCCGCCGACGATGAGGAACGCCCAGGTCTCCACGCCTCCGGTGTCCATCCCGGCCACCTGCATGCGGCGTCGTAGCATCACCGCCAGCATCCGCGCGATGATCTGCTCGGAGTCGGCGACCACCTTGTTCTTGCTCGCCGAGGAGTTGGCCATCACGAACCGGTACGGCTCCGGTTCGGCGGCCACGGTGTCGACGTAGACGCGGATGATCTCGCGGGTGAGGTCGAAACCGTCCAGGTTCGACGACAGGGCGGCCGCCATGTTGGGGATCAGTGTGGTCTGCGTGAAGCGCATCATCACGGCGGTGGTGAGGTCGTTCTTGTCGACGAAATAGCGGTACAGCACCGTCTTGGAGACACCGATCTCCCCGGCGATCTCATCCATGCTCACATCGCTACCGCGACGGCGGACCGCGTCCAGCGCCCCATCGACAAGCTCGGTGCGCCGCTCCACCTTGTGTTGGTGCCAGCGCCGCTTGCGGCCGTCGGTCTTGGGCGGTGCGGCCCCAGCTGCTACCTGCGTCACGTGTGCCGGCTCCATCCGATTCCCTGGAGGCGACTCTACCGGGGAGACTCGTTAAGTTGTGACGGCCGGTCACACTAATTCCGGCCGGATTCCGCCCGCTCTGCTGCTGGCGAATAGCTGCCAGCCGCCGCCCTGCCATGACGGATGATGGACACGTGAGCTCGTTTGCCGAATCCTTCGCCGGCGCCGACCCGCAGGCGGACGCGGAACGGGCGCGCAGTCTGCGCCAGATGAAAGCGGTGGCGCTGGGGTTTCTCATCGGTGCGACGGTCATCTTCCTGGCCTGCCGGTGGGCGTTGTCCCAGGGCGGGCCGGGATGGCTCGGCTATGTCAGCGCTGCCGCCGAGGCGGGCATGGTCGGCGCCCTGGCCGATTGGTTCGCCGTCACCGCGCTGTTCCGGCATCCGCTGGGCCTCAAGATCCCCCACACCGCCATCATCCCGCGCAAGAAAGACCAACTGGGGGAGGGTCTGGGCACCTTTGTCCGGGAGAACTTCCTGTCCCCGGAAGTGGTGGAGACCAAACTGCGCGACGCCGAGATCGCCAGCCGGCTGGGTAAGTGGCTGGCCGAGCCCGAACACGCCGTGCGGGTCGCCGACGAGGCCGCGACGGTCCTCCGGGCGGGGGTGGAACTCCTCAACGACGAGGACATACAACATGCGATCGACCGCACCATCGTCAAACGGCTGGCCGAACCGCAGTGGGGTCCCCCGGTCGGCCGGGTGCTCAACCAACTGCTGGTGGAGAACCGACAGGAGGCGCTCATCCAGCTACTGGCCGACCGGGCCTTCGAATGGGCACTCAACGCCGGGCCGACCATCGAACGGGTGGTGCTGCGGGATTCACCCAGCTGGTCGCCGAAGTTCGTCGACCAATTGGTCGGAGACCGGATCCACCGCGAACTGATGGACTTCACCGACAAGGTGCGCCGAAACCCCAACCACGAACTGCGCCAATCGGCTAACCGGTTCCTCTTCGAATTCGCCGACGACCTGCAAAATGACCCGACGACCATCGCCAAGGCCGAGACGGTCAAAGAGCAACTCATGGAGCGCGACGAGGTGACGCGCGCCGCGGAGACCGCCTGGAAGACCCTCAAACGGCTGGTGCTCGACGGCGTCAACGACCCGTCCAGTGCGCTGCGGGGACGGATCGCGGACTCGGTGGTGCGGATCGGGGAGTCCCTGCGCGACGACGCCGAACTGCGGGACAAGGTCGATGACTGGGTCCTGCGCGGCGCCCGGCATCTGGTCACCCGGTACGGCAGCGAGGCGACCACCGTCATCACCGACACCATCGAACGATGGGACGCCGACGAGGCCAGCCGGCGCATCGAGTTACACGTCGGCCGCGACCTCCAGTTCATCCGCATCAATGGGACCGTGGTCGGCGCGCTGGCTGGCCTGGTGATCTACACCGCCGCCCAAATACTGTTCTGACCTGCGCTAGCTAGTGCTTGCAATTGTTAGCACTGACGGGTACGCTTCTCGTATATGTCTACGACAACCGTTCCCGCGAGGAGGCGAGCCATGGCCCAGGAGTCAGACCTCGCCGCCGTGGTGAGCAACGCCGCCCAGGACATCGGCAGCTTCATCCGCACCCAGCGGGAGGCCGCCCAGGTGTCGGTGCGGCAACTCGCCGAGCGCGCCGGCGTGAGCAACCCCTACCTCAGCCAGATCGAGCGGGGGCTGCGCAAACCTTCTGCAGAGGTGCTGAGCCAGATCGCCAAGGCTCTGCGGCTGTCGGCGGAAGTGCTCTACGTGCGGGCTGGGATTCTTGAGCCCGGCCAGCCGAGCCAGGTGCATGACGCCATCATCGGTGACACCGCGATCACCGAACGGCAGAAGCGCGTCCTGCTCGACATCTACACATCGTTCTGTCAGCAGAACCAGGCCCAGCAGGAGCCGCTGACTGAGTGATCGCACGAGCTTCATCGAAATCAGTACGACGAAACCGAAAGGATAACGGCCCCATGGCCAAGAAGAACAAGAACGAAACCACCATCGAAGAACTCAAGGCCCCGCTGCTGGCCGCGGTCGGTGCCGCCGACCTGGCGCTGGCCACGGTGAACGAGATCGTCCTCACGCTGCGCGAGCGCGCCGAGGTCGCCGGCGACCGGATGGAGGATCGCCGTGCCGCCCTGAACCGCCTGCAGGAGGAGCTGCCCAAGCGGACCGAGGAGCTGCGCGGTCGGCTGAGCACCGAGGAGTTGCGCAAGGCTGCCGACGAGTTCCTCGTCGACGCCACCGTGACCTACAACAACCTGGTCGCCCGCGGCGAGGCCGCTCTTGAGCGGCTGAAGGGTCAGCCGGAGTTCAAAGAGGTCGCCGACCGGGTCGAGGGTTACGTCGACCAGGCCGTCGAACTGAGCCAGGAGGCGCTGGGCAATGTGTCAGCGCAGACCCGCGCCGTCGGTGAGCGCGCCGCCAAACTGGTCGGTGTCGAGCTGCCGGCCAAGGCTGTTGCGGCCAAGGCCGCCCCGGCCAAGAAGGCTCCGGCCAAGAAGGCTCCGGCCAAGAAGGCTCCGGCCAAGAAGGCCCCGGCCAAGAAGGCTGCCGTGAAGAAGGTCGCCAAGAAGGCTCCCGCCAAGAAGGTGACCAAGAAGGTCACCCAGAAGTAAAACTCCGGGGTGACCCGACGAGACACCGGGACGAGACCCGCCTACCCTTGAAGTCGTGATGCTTCAGGGTGTGGCGGGTCTCGTTCTTTCGGTGCTGTCCTGGGTGGTGCTCGCAGTGACCGTGTACGCCTTCGTACACGCCGCGATGCAGCGGCCCGACGCCTACACCGCCGCCGACAAGCTGACCAAGCCCGCGTGGCTGGGAATCCTGGGCGTGTCCGGACTGCTGTCCCTGGTCCTCGGCGTGACAGGTTCGGTCATCGCCGCTGTCGCGGCCGGTGTCTACCTTGCCGACGTCCGACCCAGACTGCTCGAGGTCCAGGGTAAGTCGCGCTGATCGGCATCCGATCCGCGGCCGCTGCGGTGGCCGCCTGCTTTGGGGTGATCTGCCCGCCGGTCGCCTCGGCCGACGCGGGCACGCCACCGCCCTACATCGACTCCGCCCGGTGGGTCAGCTACGACGGATTGCCGACTCTGCGGGTGTATCCCACCGCCGCCGGGCGGGTGGTCGCCGGCGATTTCGGCAAGACCGCGGCGCAGTCCGCCCAGGCCTGGGCCGAGGTCCTCGCGCTGGCGCCGGACGCCGACACCGCCAGCATGCGGTCACAGTTCCTCTGCCACTGGCGGTTCGCTGAGTTCGCCGAACCGGGCAAGCCCAGTTGGGACCTCGAATCGTGGCGTCCTGCCGTCGACGAGAACACCATGCTGCTGGCCGGCTGCAATCCTGGCGGCGACGAGTTGGGCTGACACCGTCACAGCCCGGCGAAACACGGGTCCTCGGCGGCGTTGGGGATCGCCGCATCCCGGGTGACGAACCGCGCCGTCACCCCGTCGTCGGTGACTCCCACGCTCTCGGCGCGAATACCCATCGGCAGGTTCCTCGTCAGTTGCTCGGTGAACGCGTCCAGAGCGGGCTGCACCGTCTCGCGGGGCAGTGTGAACCCCAGGCCGGTCACCTGTAGGACCTGCAGGGTCAGGCCCCCGTCGGCCACCTCCGGCTTGATCAGCACCGTGCCCAGCGGACCCTGAACCTCCAGCGTGCCGGCCGCCGGATCGGGGGTCACACCGTTGACGAGGCCCCCGATCAACGGGATCATCCCCGCGACCGTGCGCTGGATACCGTCGGCGGACCAGTTGACCTCGGCGTCCAGGGCGCCCAGGGTGCCCGCCGACTCGGCGGTCTTGTTGATGCGGACGTCATCGAGACGAAGTTGCAGCTTCATCCCCTTGGCCTCGCGGATCTGATTGCCGGCCGTCTCCACGCGCATATCCCGATAACGGTGGGTGAAATGCTGCAGCAGGAACGGCCGTACCCCGAAGGACGCCGTCGCACTGTCCTGGACCACACAGCTCACAGCCTTGGCGACGATCGAGTTGGCCTGGTGCCGGGCATAGAACTCACCGCCCAGCAGCGCGGCGAAGGCCAGCGCCACCACGATGACCAGGACGAGTGCCATCGACAACGGGTCACCGAACAGACCCCGGCGTGCCGGCGCCTCGGGCTCGGCGGGCCGGGGGATGTACTGGGTGGGGGCCTCGCCGTATCCCGGGCCGTATCCCGGGCCGTATCCCGGGCCGTATCCCGGGCCGGACGGCGCACCCGGGCCGGGCCCGGGGTACTGCTGCGGGTGCTGCTGCGGGTACTGGGGCGGGTACTGGCCCGGGGGCGGCGGAGGGCCCGGCGGCGGGCCTGGCGGCGGGTGAGTCACGAGCGAAGCCTAACGCGATTGCGCAGGACACCGACAGTCTCGCGGACCGGCGGGAGGCCGGTCAGGTCGACCTCGCAGACCACCAGTTGCGGGTCGGGTCCCGCGGCGGCGAGGACCTCCCCCAGCGGGGAGGCCACCAGGCTGCCGCCCACCCCGGTCGGCGCTGTGGCGGCCACCTCCGGGCCGGGGTAGGCCTGGCCGGCGGCAGCCAGAAAGCACCCGGAGTCCAGCGCCCGGGCCCGGGCCAGCAGCGTCCACTGGTCCAGCTTCCCGGGACCGTCCCCCCACGAGGCGCTGACGGTGATCAGTTGGGCGCCGCGATCGGCGAGTTCGGTGTAGAGGTACGGGAAGCGGATGTCGTAGCACAGCGTCACCCCGACCCCGGTGCCGCCGACATCGACCACCACCGGCTGGCTGCCGGGTGCGACAGTCTGGGACTCGGTGAACCCGAATGCGTCGTAGAGGTGGATCTTGTCGTAGCGGGCCTCCACCCCGGGGCCGGTGGCCAGCAGCGTGTTGGTGACCCGCCCATCGGGTGCAGGGGTGAACATGCCGGCGAAGACGGTGATTCCGGCCTCCTCGGCGATTGTGCGCACCGCGTCGGCCCAGGGGCCGTCGAACGGTTCGGCGATCTCGGCCAGATCAACGCCGAACCGGCACATGGTCGCCTCGGGGAACACCACCAGATCAGCGCCGGCCCCGGCCGCGCGGCGGGCGTAGTCGGCAACGGTCGCCAGGTTGGCGGCCGGGTCAGTTCCGGCCAGAATCTGCGCCAGTGCGATCCGCATGGCAGCCCAGCCTAGTGACCCCGGCCCGGTGACCCCGGCCTCTGTGAAAGGAGCGTCACGCTGGGGCGCCGGGGGAGAGGCCGCTCGGGGCGACCGCCGCCCAGGGCACCGTCAGCACGCCGTCTCGTGGATTGCCCCGCTGGTGTTCGACCGGGAAACCGGCCGCTCGCAGCCCGGCCAACATCGCCCGCCAGCGGGCCCGCGCTCCGAAGACCGACTGTCCGGCGGCCGCCGCCCACGCACGATCGGCCGCAGTGAGCAGCGTGTGGACGGGTTGTCCCGGAACATTGTGGTGGATAAGTGCTTTGGGTAACCGTTCAGCGAGGTCCGACGGCCGCTCGACGGCTCCGGGGTCGCACGCCAGGGTCAGGCTCAGTGGTCCGTCCCGGTCCAGCAGCAGCCAGCAGCCACGCCGGCCCAGCTCATCGCAGGTGCCGTCGAGCAGCAGCCCGCCCGGCGCGAGGTTGTCCTGCATGGTTCGCCAGGCAGCGGCGACTTCGTCCTCGGGGTATTGGCGCAGCACGTTGAACGCGCGCACCAGAACCGGGCGGAGCCCCGCCAACTCGAATCCGCCGGGCAGGAATTCGGCATCACCCCCCGCGACCTGCCGGGCGGCGGCAACCCGCTGGGGGTCGATCTCCAGGCCGACCACCCGCACGTCGGGTCGCACCACGCGCAACCGGGCGGCCAATTCCAGGGTGGTCACCGGCAGCCGCCCGTAGCCGAGGTCGACCACCACCGGCGCCTCGGTGGAGTCCGGCGGACAGTTCAGGGCCGCCAGCACCTGGGGGGAATGTGTCAGCCACCGGTCGGCGCGGCGCAACCGGTTGGCTGCGGTGGTTCCCCGGGTTGGACTGCCGACCGGCCGCCGGGTGCTAGCGATGGCGGGCGACCCAGTCCGCGGTGAACTCGCCCTCCCGCGCGAACAGCATCTTCAGGCCGCCGACGACCATCTGCTCGATCTGCCCGCCGATGATCGGGACCGGCACCCGGCACCGGCTCTCCAGACGCATCCGGCTGCCGTGGCCGGTGTCGGTGAGCAGATAGTCACCGGTCAGTTCGACCGGGGCGGGGATGTGCGCCTGATAGCGGCCGAGAGCCTGGTTGGCCGGGTTGTCGAACGGCTCGAAGTGCTGCTCGCGGGTCACCACGAAGGTGCCCGGCAGCACCGGACGCGCGACCGGCGGCAGGTCCTCGGCCGAGAGGATGTGGGCGAACGACACGTCGGTGCCGGAGTCATCGGAGGAGAAGTGTGCGATCTCGGCGCGGGCCGCGCCCTCCCGGTAGAAGGCGACCAGATCCTGCCAGTAGTCCACCGTGGTGAACAGGCTGTACATCCGCGCGGCCGGCAGGTCTACGTCGATATCGAAGGTCATGCTGCGCGGCACGGATCAGCTCCGCTTCTCGGTGATCCACCGGGTGGTGAATTCCTGTTCGGTGTCGAGCAGGTTGAGCAGCTGGGTGCCGATGAACTTCTCCATCTTGCGTCCGACGAGCGGAATGCGAACGTCAACGACGGCTTGCAGAGCCAGCCGGGCCCGGCCGTCGACGCCCATCAGGCTTGCATCGCCGTTGAGGGTCACCGGGGCGCGCACGATGGAGCTGGTCACCGTGGCCTGCGCCACGCCGGCGGACAGGCCGGTCCAGGTCTCGGCCCGCCGGATCTCCAGGTCGCCGTGGTGGAACTGCTGCACCACCCCCGGGAGCCGCTCGGCGCGCAGCACCTGTGTCGTCAGCACGTCCACCCCGCCGTCGCAGCCCGACTCGAAGGAATCCAGCACCCATTCGTCGGCACCGGAGGCCGCCAGCCGGGCCGTCCAATACCGACGATCGCACAACGCCTCGTGGACCTGTTCCACTGTCCCCTCGTAGTCGGTGGCCATGTCGAACGAACGCGGCATAGCGGTTGAGGCTACCGTTACCCGGCGTGGCCCAACCGGAGGACTTCGGCGGAGCGCAGGTCTCCTGGAACGTCGACCTGGCCGCACTGACCACGTTACGCGTCGGCCCCGTGGCGCGCCGCGTGATCACCTGTGCCAGCACCGATGAGATCGTCGCGACACTTGGTGCGCTCGACGCCGTCGGTGAACCGGTCCTGGTGCTCGGCGGCGGTTCCAACGTCGTGATCGCCGACGATCTGACCGACCTGACGGTGGTGCGCCTGGCCAATGACGGGATCACCGTCGAGACGTCCACGCTGCGGGCCCAGGCCGGAGCCGACTGGGACGCGGTGGTGGCCCGGGCGGTGCAGGCGGGTCTTGGCGGTCTGGAATGCCTTTCGGGCATACCCGGCTCGGCCGGGGCGACCCCGGTGCAGAACGTCGGCGCCTACGGCGTCGAG
>VERS01000472.1 GCA_018882545.1 Mycobacterium sp. | reverse complement strand
GGTCTACACCAACACCACCTCGACCACCCCGCAGAACAACAACATCCCGTCGATGAAGTACCTCTCGTATCGCCTGGAGTTGAGTCGCTACGGGCGGGACTGGAGGGTCACGAAGATGACCACAGTCACCTCACTGGACCTCACGCCCAAGCTCGGGCTCTAGGCTGAGGGCGAGCCAGCCCGGTAGGGCCCGCTCGCGAGCGTCACAGAGCACCTCGGCGGTGTCGCAGGAGCCGCGCGGTGACCCGGCCCCGGCCCACATGCCGCCGGCGTTGCGCCGCACCACGATTGCCGACGAGCTGCCGCCGTCGAGCAGCACCGCCAGATCGCTGCCCAGCCCCCGGAATACATCCTGGACCTGGTCGGGGGTGTAGCTGCCGCCCTGCAGGATGTACAGCTGGTCCTTGTCCCGTCCATACGCTACGGCGGTGCGCGCGGCCGGCGGGCCGGGGTCCCCGAGCTGGCCGGTGTCGCCGGGGGCGAGCAGTTTCAGTCCGGCGATCGCGACGAACCGCGTACCGCTGTCGATCAGGGATGTGATCTCCGGTGATGCGGCGTCGTAGTCCCGGTCGTCGCGGGGCGCCAGCAGATACGGTGCCCCGCCGACCGGCAGGATCAGGGTACTCAAAGCCGTCCAGACCTCATCCCCGCCGGAGAGCGCCTGTTTGCCGGCGTAGGCCAGCGTCCCGGTGACGGCCAGATTCGCCCGGCCGTGATCACCGGTGTTGTCGACGTAGGTGCCCAGCGGTGAGGTGCACCCGGTGACCTTCCACGAACCGCCGACCTGTGTTCGCACATCGAAGAAATTGGCGTTTATTGCGATGTCCGGCCCACCGAGGACCTGCCAGGCCTGTACCGGGCTGAACGTCTCGGAGGCTTGCAACAGCCCCTCGCGGGTGTGGGCTCCGGGGGTTTGCTCGCAGCGCGCCTGATAGCCCTGGTGGGTGTCGACCAACAGCCGCGGTGACAGCCGCTGGGAGGCGGACTTGATGGTGATCAGCCGACCACCCGCGCTCGTTTCGGACCACTGGCCCGCGGCGTTGCGCATCGGGGTGGGGAAGCCCGGCCCGAAGTTGTAGACCAGGAACTGCCCCCGGCTTGCCTCGATCGCTCGGACAAGCTGGTCGCGGGCCGCGGCCGCTGCCGTCGGCGTCGTGGTCCAGGCAAGTAGGACACAGGACGCGGCACACATACGCCTTATCCGGCCCATCGGTCGGCCTTTCGGAACGCAGTTCGGATTCCCACAGCCTTTATCTCACACGACCCACTGTCAACTTTTGTAACAGCTCGGCGGCGCCCGGGACTCAAGCCGATCACGGACCTCCTGATATCGAAAAGGTATGCGGGCACTGGGGTTTCGCCGGGGACCGGGAAATCGCCCCGGGGTCCGTTATGACCTGGAAGTACGCGGCCGTTACCCTCGGCTCATGGTCAAAGCAACGGTTACCCGTGCGGAGCGCACGTTCCCGGGCTTCGGCGCCGTACCCATCGTGTACGACGTGTGGACACCCGCCACCACGCCCCGGGGCGTGGTGGTGTTGGCGCACGGGTACGGCGAGCACGCCCGCCGCTATGACCACGTCGCGCAACGTTTCGGGGAGGCCGGGCTGGTGACCTACGCGCTGGATCACCGCGGTCACGGCCGGGCCGGCGGCAAGCGGGTACGGGTGCGGGATATGAAGGAGTTCGTCGACGACTACCGGGCCCTGGTTAAGACGGCAACCCGGGAGCACCCCGGCCTTCCACGCATTCTGCTGGGACACAGCATGGGCGGTGGCATCGTCTTCGCCTACGGCGTCCAGTATCCCGATGAATACGATCTGATGATCCTGTCCGGTCCGGCGATTGCCGCGCACACCCAGGTGTCCAGGGCCAAGGCGATTCTCGGCAAGGCGGTCGGGTCGGTGTTGCCGGACCTGCCGATCGAGGCCATCGATGCCGATCTGGTCTCCCGCGATCCGGCGGTGGTGGCCGACTACAAGGCCGATCCGCTGGTCTACCGCGGCAAGATCCCGGCCGGGATAGGCAAGGCGCTGCTGGTCGTCAGCGAGCGGATGGCCGAACGGGCCCCGGGCATCACAGCACCGCTGCTGGTTGTGCACGGCGAGGACGATCAACTGGTCCCGGCCGCGGGGAGCCGTCGGTTGGTGCAATGCGTGGGTTCCGATGACGTCGAGCTCAAGGTCTACCCCGATCTTTACCACGAGGTGTTCAACGAGCCCGAGCGGGAGCAGGTGCTCGACGACGTCGTCGCCTGGATTCAGGCCCGGTTGTGACTGTTGATGAAAACCGCGTTGTGGACTACCCGCCGCCGCGCAGCGCGGCGTAGCCGTCTCGTCGTCCCCCTCGCCTAGCGTGACGCCCATGACCACCGACGACAAGATGCTGGCCCGGATCGCGGCGTTGCTGCGCCAGGCCGAGGGCACCGACAACGCCCACGAAGCCGAGGCGTTCATGGCCGCCGCGCAGCGGCTGGCGACCGCGACGTCGATCGACCTTGCCGTGGCCCGCGCCCACTCGGCCAGCCGAACCGCAGCGCAGGTGCCGACCCAGCGGACCATCACCATCGGCGAACCCGGTACCCGCGGACTGCGCACCTATGTTCAGCTGTTCGCCGTCATCGCCGCGGCCAACGATGTGCGCTGCGATGTCGCATCCAACTCAACCTATGTCTACGCCTACGGATTCGGTGAGGACATCGACGCCAGCCATGCCCTGTATGCCAGCCTCGTGGTTCAGATGGTGCGGGCCTGTGACGCTTACCTGTCCACCGGCGAGCACCGTCCCACGCCCACCATCACCGCGCGGCTCAACTTCCAACTGGCCTTCGGCGCCCGCATCGGCCAGCGACTGACGCAGGCCCGCGACGAGGCGCGCCGAGCCGCGACGGAGGCACGCGACGCCGTCCCCGGAACCGCACTGGCATTGCGCAACAAGGAGATTGAACTCCGGGACCACTACCGCCACCAGTCCAGGGCACGCGGGAC
>VERS01000471.1 GCA_018882545.1 Mycobacterium sp. | reverse complement strand
AGATGTGTATAAGGAGACAGGACCGGGCGTTCGCCCGCAAGATCGGACTGGAGCGCTCCAACGGCTGCTCGTATGCGGACTCCGCCCACCACGTCCCGATCCAGCGGATGCCCAACGTGTCACTGCAACCCGGCAAATCGGACTTGAGTACCGACGACCTGATCTCCGGTGTGGAGGAGGGGATCTACGTCGTCGGGGACAAGAGTTGGTCGATCGACATGCAGCGCTACAACTTTCAGTTCACCGGCCAGCGGTTCTTCCGGATCCTTGGCGGCCGGTTGCACGGGCAGGTTCGTGACGTCGCCTATCAGGCGACCACCACCGACTTCTGGAACTCGATGGAGGCCGTCGGGGGCCCGTCGACGTGGCAACTGGGTGGGGCGTTCAACTGCGGCAAGGCCCAACCCGGTCAGGTCGCCGCGGTCAGCCACGGCTGCCCTTCGGCGTTGTTCCGAGGGGTGAACGTGCTCAACACCGTCGAGGAGTCCGGCCGATGAGCGTGAGCGAAGAGGTCAAGTCAGGATCCGGCCGATGAGCGTCAGCGAAGAGGTCAAGTCAGGATCGGGCCGATGATCCGGGCGCAGGACGCTGTCGAGGCGGTGCTGGAGTCTGCGGCGCGGACCCAGCGCTGCGACGAGACCATCGTCATCGTCACCGATCGTCACGAGGCCTCGCTGCGGTGGGCCGGCAACTCGATGACCACCAACGGGGTGTCGACCAGTCGGACCACCGCGGTGATTTCCGTTGTGCGCACGGGGGATCGGGCCCACGTGGGTGCGGTGCGCTCCAGCGTCGTCGACCCCGACGCCAGCGACGCGCTGGTGGCCGCCGCGGACAAGGCCGCCCACACCGCACCCGAGGCCCGCGACGCCGCCCCTCTGCTTTCCGGGGCCGGTGTACCGGCCGACTGGGACGATCCGGTGCCCGGCACCGGCGCCGGGGCCTTCGCGGAGGTGGCCCGGGCGCTGTCGGCCGGATTCGGGCGCAGCGACCGGCTCTACGGCTTCGCCCACCACATCGTGGAGACGACGTTCCTGGCCACCTCCACCGGGGTGCGCCGCCGATTCACCCAGCCGACCGGCTCGGTGGAGATCAACGCCAAACGTCATGACGCGAGCGCCTGGGCCGGGATCAGCACACCGTGGTTCGCCGAGGTTCCGGTCGATGCACTGCTGGCCGATCTTTCGACGCGGCTGGACTGGTCGCGGCGCACCGTCGAATTGCCGGCCGGTCGCTACGAGACGCTGATGCCGCCCTCCACCGTCGCCGACATGATGATCTACCTGGGCTGGTCGATGGACGGCCGGGGCGCGCAGGAGGGCCGCACCGCGCTGGCGGCGCCCGGCGGGGGGACGCGGGTTGGGGAGAGGCTCACCGACCTGCCGTTGACCATGTACTCCGACCCTTCGGCGCCGGGTCTTGAGTGTTCGCCGTTCGTGCACACCCCCGCAAGCTCGGAACGGCTCTCGGTCTTCGACAACGGGGTGGATATCAACCGGGTGGACTGGATCCGCGACGGATCCATTTCCGCGCTGGTCTATCCCCGGGCAGTCGCCGCCGAATTCGGCGTCGAGGCCGCCGCGCCGGCGGACAATCTGTTGATGACCGGGGGTACAAAGGATCTCACGGAGATGGTCGCCTCCACCGAGCGCGGCCTGCTGTTGACGACGCTGTGGTACATCCGCACCGTTGACCCGGCAACCCTGCTGCTCACCGGACTCACCCGCGACGGGGTGTATCTGATCGAAGACGGTCAGATCACTGCGGCGGTCAACAACTTCCGGTTCAACGAGAGCCCGTTGGACCTGCTGCGCCGCGCCACCGAGGCCGGTCGCGCCGAGGTGACCCTGCCGCGGGAGTGGAGCGACTGGGCCACCCGGGCGATGATGCCGACGCTGCGGATCCCGGACTTCCACATGTCCTCGGTGAGCCAGGCTCAGTAGGCGGGAACGGTGATCGGACGGGTGGCGTTAGGCTCGTAGGGCCCTGGGACACTCCAGGGCAGGGGGCGGTAGCTCAGTTGGTTAGAGCCGCGGACTCATAATCCGCTGGTCGCGGGTTCGAGCCCCGCCCGCCCCACGTCGGATTGTGCGGCCGGTATCGGATCACCAGAAGCTGACAGGCGGTCTCGCAGCTGATTTCGTAAATTGGGTACCCGTAGGCTTTGCGCCGCCTCCGTTGCAGTAGAAGGCGACCGGGGTCCTATCCACTGTCCTCAGCGGATAGTCCCCGGTGGGGTATTGGCCGGCACTGAAGATCTCCACGTAGAAGCGCTTGTAGTCATTGCCGTCATCCCGGCGGGCGATGTAGACCATCGGGCCATACGGAGGACCTCCGGAGTCAGGCGCGTCACAGAAGCAGTCCTCGCCCTCCTCGAGGGCGTCCCAATCTTTGACGAACGGGGACACGGTCTTGTACTTCGAGGCCACGTAGGCCCGGTTGAGGTCCTTTCCGGCCATCATCGACTCGGGGTCGGCGGCCTTGATCAGCATCTCGGGTCTCAGCGCGTTCCACGCGTTGTTGGCCACCAGGATCATCCGTGTGGCTGTGCTCGCCGGCTCGTCGGCCTCGCTGATCAGCAGTCTGATGTCGACGGCGTTGGTGCCGTCAGTGGCGCGATACCCGGAGAACGTCGTGGTCTGGCCGGGTTCGAGGAAGACGTAGTCACCCGGGGTGCCACCGCGGAGGCCATCAGGATCCAGCTGGAAGACCAGGGTCTCGGCGCTCCGATTCTTGACCTCCACCTCGGTACCTTTGGCCCCCCAGTTCACGCCGGTGCCAAGGCCTTCGGCGAATCCCAGCAGGTTACGCCGGACGAGATACAACGCGCCCTGCAAGGAGGTGGTTACCGGCCCGGACGGCAACGTGGCCAGCCAGTCGGAGGCGGCGACCAGCAGCCGATCCACCGCAGC